>QEUR01000052.1 GCA_003577095.1 Acidobacteriota bacterium | reverse complement strand
AGGACCGAGGTCTCGGTCGCGGTGATCGAGACCACCGCGACGGCGATGTCCGTGCCGTCGGGAAGCGTGCCGGAGAGCACCTGCAGGGGCTCGTCCCGGGCGGCGAGGCGGCTCTCGATGTCCGCGACCGCCCGCTCGACATCGGTGCGCCCGTCCTCCGTGGCGACCGCCAGGTCGGGGAAGTCGTCGGCGTGCGCGGTCGGGCCCTGCTCGGCGATCCACGGGGTGCTGTCGGGGCCGGTGCAGCCCCCGAGGACTCCCGCGGCGAGGACCAGGAGCAGCAGGGCGGGCCTGCGGCTTGGGCTCACCGGGTGCTCCCGGCGCCGACGTAGGCGATGGTGGCGCGCCGGTTCTGCGCCCGGCCGTCAGGGTCGTCGTTGCCGGCCACCGGCTCCCACTGCCCACGCCCCTCGGCGCGGATCCGGACGTCCGGGAGCACGTCGGCCAGCAGGTCGCGCACGGCCTCGGCGCGCTCGAGGGACAGCTCGTCGTTGCGGGCGACGTCCCCGGTGGAGTCGGTGTGGCCGGTGACCACGACCTCCTCGGCGCCGAGGTCGCCGATCTCCTCGGCGGCGTCGAGCAGCGTCGCGCGGGCCCTGTCGGTGATCTCGGCCTCGTCCCAGGCGAAGAGGACGTCGGCCTGGATGCTCACCAGCCGCGCACCCGCCGACTCCTCGACCCGCACGTCGCCGTCCTCGCTCTCGCTGCGCCCCACCATGTCCTGTGCCGTCTCCGGCCCCTGGCCGACACCGGCCGGGCCGCCCACGGCCTCGCGCAGCACCTCCTCGCGCGGGAAGCTGGGCCAGCCCGCACCCATCGGCACCACGGGTGCCTGCACGAGGGGCTCCGCGTGACCACGGACCACCGGTACGCCGATGACGACGGTCCCGGCGCCGTCGACGTCGACGTCGATCGTCGGGGAGCTCGACGGCGGGAAGATGGTGTACATGGTGGCGAAGGCGTGGCCGTCCACACCCTCCAGGTCCTCGGCGACCGTGCACAGGCAACGGTCGTCGACAACGAGGGCGGGCGTGACGGTCGCCGTCTCCGGATCGGCCAGGACGCCGCCCACGAGGCGCGGCAGCCCGTCGGCGTCGGGGGCGAGCGCGGCCGCCAGCCCGACGTCGCTGCCCTCCGCCTCGCGCAGCGACCAGTAGAGCACGGTGCCGCCCGGCACGCCGTAGGCCGCGTGCACGGCGCCCTCGAAGCGTCCCTGGCCGCCGTCCGGGCCAGGCACGCTGATCGTGAAGACGTCGTGCACGGGGATCGACGCGGCCGGCGCGACCTCGGCCGGCGTGACCGCGAGCGCGAGCAGGAGCGCGCCGGCCGCCCCGACCCACCTGGCTGGACGCCTCACTGGACGGGGATGCCCTCGATGTCCTCGAAGCCGGGGACCGCGACGCTGACCGCGTCGACCGTCCCGTCGAAGTCAGGGAACGAGGCGCGCAGCACGAGGCCCTCGGTGCCGAGCAGTCGCGGCACCTTGGAGCACAGGCACCGGACGTCGGCGATGTCCCACTTCGGGTCGGCCCGGTAGGTGAGTGGCGCGACGTACTCCTCACCGGAGATCAGCCGCACGCCGTTGACCTCCGTGCTGCGGTGGTCGAAGGAGAAGAGCTGGGCGAACTTCTGGCTGCTCACCTCCTGCTCGGGAGTGAGCCGGAAGGTCAGGTCCAGGCCCTGGTCGTAGCGCTGGACGCGCAGCACCTCGACGGTGACCGGTGCGTCGGCGTAGTCGAGCTCGGCGCTGGCCGAGCCGAGCACCTCGAGGGAGTCGGGGTCGAGCCCGGCCAGCTCCGCGTCGACCGAGGCGGGCATGGTCGGCGGACCGGCCGCCTCCGTCCCGGAGGGCTGCTCGGTCCCGGCGGTCCCGTCGGTCCGCTCGCCCCCGTCGTCGGTCGGTGCGGGGCTGCCGGTCGTCGTCCCGTCGGGCGCCGGGTCGTCCCCGCCGGTGCAGCCGGCGAGGAGCAGGCCGGCCAGGGCGAGCGCGCAGGCGCGCGCGAGCAGCGTGCGCGCCATCAGCGCCCACCTCCCGTGAACGTGACCGAGACCCTCCGGTTGAGGGCCCGGCCCTCCTCGCTGTCGTTGGAGGCGACGGGCTCGGTCTCGCCGCGCCCCTCGACCGTCAGCTGCACGCCGGGCAACCGCTTGGTCAGCTCCTCGGCGACCGCCTCGGCGCGCCGCTCGGACAGCTTCTGGTTGTACGCCTCGTCGCTCTGGGAGTCGGTGTGGCCGACGACCGTCGCCGCGCCGACGCCGGCCTCCTTGACCTTGGCCGCCACGTCGTCGAGGGCCGCGCTGGCCCTGCTGGTGATCTCGGCCTTGTCGAACTCGAACAGGACGTCCGCGGCGATGTCGATCGACTCCTCCTCGCCGGACCTGGTCGCCGACCAGCTGCCGTCCACGGCCCCGCTGGGCTCGAACAGGCCCCAGACCGGTCCGCCGGTGCGGTCGTCGGCCGCCTGCTGGACGGCGGCCGCGTCGGGCGCCTGCGGCCAGCCCTCGCCCGCGAGGACCGTGTCGCCCTCCACCTGCGGCTCGGGCAGCCCGTCGGTCACCGGGACGTCGTGCACGACTGTGCCGTAGCCGTCCAGGTGCATGGAGACCGAGGTGACCTCGGCGGGCAGCTCGACGAAGGTGGCGTAGACGGTCTGCCACTGGTCGGCCGCCTTGGGGTCGAGCTCACGCGCGTTGGTGCACAGGCACTCGCCCGTGCCCTCGTCCGCGACGAGGGTCGTGTAGAGCTCACCGCGGTCCTGCACGGCGAGGGACACCTCGGAGACCCCGAAGCCGGAGTTCTCGAAGTTGCCCCGGCGCCAGTGGAAACGCTGCGGGTCGGAGAGGTCGTCGCTGCCGTAGGCCGGCAGCGAGCGCACCGACCAGTAGGCGGCCGTGCCGCCGTCGTAGCGGAAGACGCCGTGCACCGCGAACTCGTAACGGCCGTTCGGGACGACGTTCTGCCCGGCTCCCGCGTCGGAGCGGGCCACGGCCACCACCGGCAGCTCCCCGCCGTCGGTCTCGGCCGCGTGGGCCTCCGGCCCGGCGACGTCCACCACGCCCGGTGTGCCCGCGAGTGCCACCGCGAGGCAGGCAGCAGCGAGTCGTACTCTCATGGAAGTCCCTCCCGAGCCACCGGGCGGCGCTGGCCCCCGTCGGTCAGGTACGGGCTCGATCGATCTTCACCTGACCCCGGGGACCACCTTATACACGGCGACGCACACGGCCTCAAGCACGGCGACGTCATACGTCGGCCACGTCTCGTACGGCCCGGCCCGCCGGTCCGCGGTCGAAATCCAGTTGACCCTCACCCCGGGTGAGGGGCGCACAATGGACGCGTGCTGATCCGACTCCTGCGCAGGCACCTGCGCCCCTACCTGGGCACGGTCCTGCTCGTGCTCCTGCTGCAGCTGGTGGCCACGATCGCCAGCCTGTGGCTGCCGACCCTCAACGCCGACATCATCGACAACGGGATCGCCAAGGGCGACACCGCATACATCTGGCGGACCGGCGGTCTGATGCTCGCGGTGAGCGCCGTGCAGGTGGTCGCCCAGGTGATCGCGGTGCGCGGCGCCGCCCGGACCTCGATGGGGGTGGGCCGGGACGTGCGCGAGCGCCTCTTCGACCGGGTGCTCAGCTTCTCCTCGCGCGAGCTCGGTCAGTTCGGCGCCCCGACTCTCATCACCCGCAACACCAACGACGTCCAGCAGGTGCAGACGCTGACCTTCATGTCGCTGGTCATGCTCGCCGCCGCCCCGATCGCCGGCATCGGCGGGGTGTGGATGGCGATGCGCCAGGACGTGGGCCTGTCCTGGCTGATCGCGGTCGCGGTGGCCGTCCTGCTCGTCGGGATGGGCCTGGTCATCACGCGGATGGTGCCGCTGTTCCGCGCGCAGCAGAAGAAGCTCGACGCCATCAACCGCGTCATGCGCGAGCAGATCGGCGGCGTCCGCGTGGTGCGCGCCTTCACCCGCGAGCCCGAGGAGCAGGCACGCTTCCGGCAGACCAACACCGAGCTGACCGACATCGGGCTGCGCGTCGGCGACCTGATGGCGATCATGTTCCCGTTCGTGATGCTGGTGATGAACGTCTCCAGCGTCGGCGTCATCTGGTTCGGCGCCCAGCGGGTGGAGTCGGGCGCGATGGAGGTGGGGGCCCTCACCGCATACATCAGCTATCTGATGCAGATCCTGATGTCGATCATGATGGCCACGATGGTGGCGACGATGATCCCCCGGGCGTCCGTCTCCGCCGAGCGGATCGTTTCCGTGCTCGACACCGAGACGACGGTCACCGCGGCGGCGCACCCGCACCACCCCGACCGGCTGCGCGGCGAGGTGGACCTGCGGTCGGTGGACTTCACCTACCCCGGCGCCGAGGTGGCCGTGCTGCACAACATCTCCTTCAGCGCCCGGCCGGGGACGACCACGGCGATCGTCGGCGGCACCGGCTCGGGCAAGACGACGCTGCTGCGGCTGATCCCGCGGCTGGCCGACGTCAGTGCCGGACAGGTCCTCGTCGACGGGGTCGACGTCCGCGACCTGGCGCCGGAGGACCTGTGGTCGAGGGTCGGCCTGGTACCGCAGCGGCCCTACCTGTTCTCCGGCACGGTCGCCTCCAACCTGCGCTTCGGCAACCCGGACGCGACCGACGAGGAGCTGTGGGAGGCGCTGCGCGTGGCGCAGGCCGAGGACTTCGTCTCCGCCTTCCCCGAGGAGCTCGAGCACCCGATCGCGCAGGGCGGCACCAACGTCTCCGGCGGTCAGCGCCAGCGGCTGTGCATCGCCCGCGCGCTGGTCGCCCGGCCGACGATCTACCTCTTCGACGACAGCTTCTCCGCGCTCGACCTGGCCACCGACGCCCGGCTGCGGGCGGCCCTGCGGCCACGGACGCGGGACGCCACGGTCGTCGTGGTGGCCCAGCGGATCTCCACGATCCTGGACGCCGAGCAGATCGTCGTGCTCGACGCCGGCCGGGTGGTCGGCGTCGGCACCCACGACGAGCTGCTGGAGACCTGTCCGACCTACGCCGAGATCGCGCGGTCCCAGGAGCTGGCGGGGGCGGTGGCATGACCGGGCGCACGACGGCCACCCCGCCGAGGGAAGAGGAACCCCATACCGAAGCCGCCCCGCAGCGTCCACCCCGGGGGCCGCGCGGGGGCGGCCCGCACGGGTTCGGCGTGCCCGCCGAGAAGGCGTCCAACTTCGGCGCCTCGGCCCGGCGCCTGGTGGGCCGGCTGGTCCCCTACCGCCTCTACATCGCCATCTCCGTCGCGCTGACGGTCGGCGGCGTGGTGCTCTCCACGCTGGGGCCGAAGGTGCTGGGCCGGGCGACCGACTACGTCTTCGCCGGCCTGATCGGGCGCAACCTGCCGGCCGGGATGAGCGTCGACCAGGTGGTCGCCGGGCTGCGCGCCAGCGGGCAGGACACCTTCGCGGACATGGTGGAGGGCACTCCGTACCTCGTCCCCGGGCAGGGGATCGACTTCTCCTCCCTCGCCCGGGTGATCCTCGAGGTCCTCGCCCTGTATGCCGTCGCAGCCCTGCTGATGTGGATCTCCGTCCGGCTGGTCAACCGGATCTCGATGTGGACGGTGCGCGACCTGCGCTCGGACGCCGAGGACCAGCTGCACCGGCTGCCGCTGTCCTACTTCGACAAGCAGCCGCGCGGCGAGGTCCTCTCCCGGGTCACCAACGACCTGGACAACGTGCAGCAGGTGCTCCAGCAGACCTTCGGGCAGCTGCTGCAGGCGGCCGTCACGGTGGTCGCGATCCTGGTGATGATGCTGTGGATCTCCCCGGTGCTCACCATCATCGCGCTGCTGACGATCCCCGTGTCCGTGCTCGTGACGGTGCTCATCGCCTCGCGCTCGCAGAAGCTGTTCAAGGCGCAGTGGGCGCACACCGGCACGCTCAACGGCCAGGTCGAGGAGGCCTTCACGGGGCACGAGCTGGTGACCGTCTTCGGCCGCCGCGAGCAGGTGACCGCCCGGATGCGCGAGGTCAACGAGCAGCTCTACGACGTGACCTGGCGGGCGCAGTTCATCAGCGGCGTGATCATGCCGGCGATGTTCTTCATCGGCAACCTCGGCTACGTCCTCGTGGCGGTCGTCGGTGGGCTGCGGGTGGCGACCGGGACGTTGAGCCTGGGCAGCGTGCAGGCCTTCATCCAGTACTCCCGCCAGTTCACCCAGCCGGTGACCCAGGTGGCCTCGATGGCCAACCAGCTCCAGTCCGGCGTGGCCTCGGCCGAGCGGGTCTTCGAGCTGCTGGACGAGGAGCCGCAGGTGCCGGACCCGGTGGGCACGCCGCCGGTGAGCGCACCCCGCGGACGGGTGGAGTTCGAGGACGTCAGCTTCTCCTACGGGCCCGAGCCGCTCATCGAGGACCTGTCCCTGGTGGCCGAGCCCGGGCAGACCGTGGCCATCGTCGGTCCGACCGGTGCCGGCAAGACGACGCTGGTGAACCTGATCATGCGCTTCTACGAGCTCGACGGCGGGCGGATCACGCTCGACGGCCGGGACATCACCTCGATGACCCGCCGGGAGCTGCGCTCACGGATCGGCATGGTGCTCCAGGACGCCTGGACCTTCGAGGGCAGCATCCGCGACAACATCGCCTACGGGCGGCCCGGTGCGACCGACGAGGAGGTGCGGGCCGCGGCCGAGGCGGCCTACGTCGACCGCTTCGTCCAGCACCTGCCGGACGGCTACGACACGGTGCTCGACGACGAGGGGTCGACCGTGTCGGTCGGCGAGAAGCAGCTGATCACGATCGCGCGGGCGTTCATCTCCCAGCCCTCGCTGCTCATCCTCGACGAGGCGACGTCCTCGGTCGACACCCGCACCGAGCTGCTGGTCCAGGAGGCGATGGCGCGGCTGCGGACCGACCGCACCAGCTTCGTCATCGCCCACCGGCTCTCCACGATCCGGGACGCCGACCTGATCCTGGTGATGGAGCAGGGTCGCATCGTGGAGCAGGGCACCCACGAGGAGCTGCTCGAGTCCGGCGGCGCGTACGCCCGCCTGCACGCAGCGCAGTTCCGCGGTGCTGCGGTCGACGTGGACGCCGAGGAGGCGACCGAGGTGCCCTGACCGTGCGGATGCACGGCGGCCCGTCGCACCCGGCACCGGGGGTGGCGGGCCGTCGGGCGTCTGGAGGCAGGTTGTTGTCCACACCCCTGCGAATCGAACGGGTGTTTGGCATTCCCTGTGGATAAGCACGGGTATGTCGTACACGCTTGCTAGCGTGTGGGTCAGTAGTCGAGGCGGAGCCCGCCGAGGTGGAGCCCGGAGGTCGGGATCTCGTTCGGGGAGGACCGTGGGGTCGGTCTCGCGACGGCAGGACGACGCGCCGAGGGGAGGTGCAGGACATGGGACGGGTGCCGATCATCGGGGCACGGGGGAAGGGCTCCGGAGGTCGCGTCGACGTCGGCGCCGCCGGGCACGCGGCCGGCAGTGGCGGGCACGGCGCCGGTCGGCGGTCGGGTGCGCGACGGGCAGGTCGGGGCCGTCCAGGGACCTGGGTCCGGCAGCCCGGCGGCGGGCGGCTGTGGGTGGCGGATGCTCAGGACGAACCCGTCGTCTCCGTCGGCAGCCCGTCCTCTTCCGACGGTCCGTCCCCTTCCGCTGCATCCCTTCAGCAGGCAGTCGCCGCACAGGGGACGCAGGCGGCACGCCCCGGGACGCAGGCGGCACGCCCCGGGACGCAGACCGCCCACGCCGCGACGCAGACCGAACACCCACGACCGACAGCACGGGCCGGGGAGGGCGCCGGCCTCAGTCCCGCGGTGACCAGGCTGCGCGAGGCGGGCCTGCGCTGCTCCGTCGACGAGGCCGAGCTGATCGCCTCCGCACGCGGGGTGGTGGACCAGGTACGGGTGGCCGAGCTGGCCAGGCGCGGCATCGACGACCCCGACCACGCCTCCGCCGGCACCAAGGCGCTGGCGCAGGCGGTGCGCATGGTCGCGATCGGCGAGATCGAGGTGGCCCTCGGGATGGGCGTGCGCGAGGCGGGCCTGCTGGTGCGAGCGGCCACGGCGCCCGGAGAGCTCTACGCGATGGTCGAGGACGCCCTGCGTCGTGGTGAGACGAGCTGGGCACAGGTGCGGTCCTTCTACGAGAAGACCGCCACGCTGGACGAGGCGGCCCGCCTGCTCGTCGCCAGCGCCCTCTTCGGGACGGACCCGGCCCTGGCCGCCGCCGACCGGCTCGACCCGGACGACCGGTTGCACGGACGACCGTGGTCCGCTCCGCACTTCACCTCGGCCCTGGAGGCCCAGGTCGCGGCCTGCAGGAGCAGGGACGTCGAGGCCGAGCGGGCCGCCCGTGCGCGCGCCTACGCCGCCCGCCGGATGCGGATCCGCGTCCACGACGACGGCACCGCGACGATGTCCATCACCGGTCCGGCCACCATGGTGGTCGCCGCCGGGCAGCGCGTCGAACGGGACGCCCGGGCGGTCAACGCGGTCGGGGACCCACGCACCCTGGACCAGCTGTGCGTCGACCTCGCGCTGGGCCATCTCGTCTACGCCACCATCGAGCTGGGCTCTCCGGCCCCGTGCACCAACCACGCGCCGCACGACGACACCGAGGCCGCAACGGACGGGAGCGACGGAACCACGCCCTTCGGGCCCGCGGACGACACCGCCGAGAACCGGCCTTCCTGCTCCTGCGCCCCCGGATCCTGCACCCCCGGCTCCTGCGCCCCCGGCTCCTGCGCCCCCGGCTCCTGCACCCCCGGCTCCTGCGCCTCCGACGCCTGCGACCGGGGCTGCTGCTGTCCCGGGGACGACCAGGGACAGCTCTTCGACGACCTGATCGCACCTGACGACATGGAGCTGCTGGCCAAGGTCGTGAACGGGTTGCCTCCGGTCGCTCTCCAGGTCGTCGTGCCCTTGTCCACCCTGGCGGGCGGCTTCCCCGTCTGCGCGCACTGCAGCAGCCGGACCGACGCCAGGCACGCCCGGGAGGACGGACCGGGCACGCGAGAACCACGACCAGCGGGACCTGGGGAGAGCTCTGTCTCCGACACCGGTCCGCCGGGCCGACGAGGCGCGGACGGTGGCCGACGAGGCGCGGACGCCCGCGGCGGTGTCGCCGAGGTCCTGGGCCCCAACCCGTTCTTCATCTCCGACGGCCACGCTCGCGAGCTGGCGCTCATGCCGGGAACCACCCTGCACCGGCTCGTCGTGGATCCCCGGGACGGGCGGCTCGTGGAGCGCACCATCAAGGCGTACCGCCCCGACACCGACATGCGTCGCCAGGTCGTCGCCGCCGACGTCTACTCACGCGCGCCTGGCTCGCGGCTGGGGTCCCACGCCGGGGAGCTGGACCACGTCACGCCGTACGGCTGGGCCGGGGGCCCCACCGGCGAGCTCAACCTGGCCCTGCTGGCCAAGCGTCCGCACCGGTACAAGACGGACGGCAGCTGGCGCGTCGCGATCGGCGCCCGCCGCGACCTGACCTTCACCACGCTCCTCGGGCAGGTCGTGACCACCCGGGTGCACGACTACCGCACCCATCTGGAGCAGCTCCACCCCGACGACCTCGACGACCGGCGGGACACGGCCAACCAGCTCCTCCAGGCTGCGCTCACCGACCGGGCCCGCCGCCGCGGCCAACGCCGCGGCGACATGATCACCCTCGACCACACCGACGCCGACACCGGTCGCACCCGACCGGGTCCGGCACCGCAGCAGCCCACCCTCGACGACCTCCTCGAGGACGGCGAGGGATGAGCCGCGCCGGGCCGGCCGACCGCTCACATGGCGCGGGCCATCGAGCGACGCAGGAGCCACCCTCCGACGAGCAGGGTCAGCGCGGCCATCCCGGCCAGGACGCCCAGCTCGGGAAGGATCTCCAGGACTCCGGCCCCGTGCCGCTGGATGGCGGCGATCCCGTCATAGCCCCAGGCGTGGGGCGTCAGGTGCGCCACCCTGCGCAGGCCGTCCGGGAAGAGCTCGAGGGGCACCATGGTGCCGCCGAGCGCCGCGAGCACGAGCCCCAGCCCTACCGCCAGGCCCGAGGCGGCCCCCTCGTTGTCCAGCACCGTGCCGAGGATCATCGCCACCCCGGCGGCGACCAGGCCGAAGACGACGATGAGCGCCGCGAGCGCGACCATGTCCCCCCAGTCCACGCCGAAGATCAACGCCGTGGCCACCACTATGTAGAGGCCCTGGAAGGCGCCGATCGCCAGCCGGCCCAGCGCCGTCCCCACCACCGTCTGGCCGGCCGAGACGGGCGCGGCCATCGTCCGGCGCACCACACCGTCCCGCCGGGCCTGGATCAGCGTGGCGGCACCGCCGGAGATCGTGTTGAGGAAGACGAACAGCAGCACCATGCTGCCGGAGACGAGCGCGGTGCTGGAGACACCGGCGAACTCCTGGCTGATCCGGCTGGTGTCCTGCACCGTGCTGGAGGCGGGTGCCACCGCCTGCTCCGCCCGGTCGAGGGCCGCGGCGACCTCCGCTCCGGACGCTCCTGTCCGGGCGAGCACACGTTCCTGGGCACCACGGAGCATCGCGGTCGCCGTGGCGGTGCGCACGACCTGGGCCACCGTCACCGCCGTGCTGTCGGCACCGGTGACGATCTCCAGGCCGACCTCGCGACCTCCGTCGAAGGCGGCGACCGCCTCGGCGTCGACGAGCACCCCGACCTGCTGGCTGCCCTGGGCCACCTCCTTGCGCATGGTGTCGGCGGCCTCCACCGTGACCTCGAGCTCCGCGGCCTCGTAGGCGTCCACGAGAGCCGTCCGAAGACCCGAGTCCGGGGCGACGAGCGCCACCCGCCCGGCGGGGCCGCCGCCGGAGTTCTGGATGCCCAGCACCAGGACGAGCAGCAGCGGCAGCACGAACGCGAAGAAGATGTTGGAGCGGTCCGCCAGGAAGCGCCGCAGCTCCACGCCGGCGATCGCGAGCACGGCCCTCACAGCAGGTCCCTCCGTCCGGGCACCAGCCAGGCGGCGAGCAGGCAGACGGTGATGAAGGCCAGCAGGACGAGCACCGGCAGCCCCAGGTCGCCCACCCCGCCACCGCCGGCCGTCACGCCCAGCCCCCGGGTGAAGGCGGTCACCGGGTTGGCCAGCAGCAGGTTGCCGAGCGGTCCTCCGGTGTTGAGCTGGAAGAACGCGCCGCCCGTCATCCCGAGCGCCACGGCGATGATCGACTGCGCGACGTTGGCCTGCTCGGCGGTCCGGGCGACCTTGGCGACGACGAAGGTGAGGGAGGTGGCGGCGGTCACCGTGAGCAGCACGAGCACGGCCACCGGCAGGAAGGCACCGAGGTCCACGTCGTCGAAGACCAGGCCCGAGACGGTCAGCAGGACGGTCATCGAGATGAGGCCGAGGACCAGGCTGCCCAGCCCCTTGGCCAGGACGACCAGCCAGGCGGGCATCGGCATCGACAGCAGCCTGCGCAGCGTGCCCTCGTCCCGCTCGTTGATCAGGCCGAGGACGCCGAAGCCGACGGTGAAGAAGAGGAACATCCCCGCCTGCCCCGCGACGATGTTCTCCGAGAAGGTGAGCTGCTCGTCGGCCGCCCGTCCCTCCTGCCACGTCACCGGCTCGACCTCCTCCCGCATCGCTCCTGCCAGCCCTTGAGCCTCCTCCGGCGGCACGCCCAGCTCGGACGCCGCAGCGGCCGCACGGGCTCCCGCCGTGAGATCGGCCAGGGTGCCGTCGACGACGGCGGTGACCACCGTCCCCTCCAGGCCCGCCTCGTCGGCGAGCGTGATCTCCACCTGCGGGCCCTGCCCCTCGGCCAGGGCGGCGCCGAAACCCTCCGGGACCACCACGCCGACGGTCGCCGCCCCCTCGTCGACCAGACCGACGACCTCGTCGGCCGCGGCGTCCCGGACGGTGATCCGCAGGTCCTCGCCCGCCGCCTCCAGCGCCTGCGGGACGGCGGCCGCGAGCCGGTCGCCCTCGGGCACCGAGACGGCCACGGTCGACGGTTCGATCTCGAGGTCGTCGATGCCGCCGATGAGCAGGTTCATCACCCCGATGAGCGCCAGCGGGACCACGACCGCGAACATCACCGCGGACAGGTTGCGCACGTGCCGGCCCAGGTCGGTCAGCACCATCACGAGCAGCTGGCGCACGGTCAGTCCCTCAGCGCCCTGCCGGTCAGGTGCAGGAAGACGGACTCCAGGTCCGGCCGTGAGATCTCCACGTCGGAGAGCGACAGCCCGGCCGCGCTGGCGGCGTTGACGATCGGCGCGATCGCCCTCGGCGCGTCGTGCACGGTCAGCACCAGCGTCGAGCGCTCCCGCACCACGCGCTCCACGGCGGGCAGGGCCTCGACGGCCCGGGCCCCTGCGTCGAGGTCGCCGCTGCCGGTGAGGCGGATCGTGTCGACACCCCCGGTCAGCTGGATCAGCTCGTCGCGGGTGCCCTCCGCCTGCACCCGGCCGTCGTCGACGATCGCGATCCGGTCGCAGAGCCGCTCGGCCTCCTCCATGTAGTGCGTGGTGTAGAGCACGGCCATCCCCTCGGTCGACAGCGCCTCGATCGACTCCAGGATCGAGTTGCGCGACTGCGGGTCGACCCCGACCGTCGGCTCGTCGAGGATCAGCAGCGTGGGACGGTGCAGCAGCCCGATGCCGATGTTGAGCCGGCGCTTCATGCCGCCGGAGAACTTCTTGCTGGGCTCCTTGGCTCGGTCGGCCAGCCCGATGAGCTCGAGCACATGCCCGGTGCGCTCCTGCAGCGCGCGTCCGGACAGCCCCTGGAGTCGTCCGAAGTAG
>QEUR01000051.1 GCA_003577095.1 Acidobacteriota bacterium | reverse complement strand
ACCACCAGCGCGAGCGCCGGCACGACCGCCGCGGTGACCAGGGCCGGCAGGAAGCGCGCCACCCACGGCTCCACCGCGGAGACGCCCTCGGTCGCGCGGGTGACCGCGACCTCGGTCGGCGGCCGCTCCTCCTCGGGCCGCGTCAGCCAGTGCCGCAGCACCGCCAGCCGGACGACCGCGGCGACCCGCAGCCCCGCCCTGCGCGCGACGAGCTCGGACAGGCCGGCGAGCAGCCCGCGCAGCGCGAGCAGGCCGACCAGCCAGGCCAGGACCTGCACCAGCGGCCCGCCCCCGACGACCCGTCCCACGGCGACCGCGAGCAGCACCGCCTGCGCGATCGCGACGACCCCGCTGAGCACGCCCACCCCCGACAGCAGGGCCACCGGGCCCCGGGTCGCGGGCAGCGCGCGCAGCAGCGCGGGGTCGAACGGACGCATCCTCGGGTATGCCGTCCTCTCAGCGGGTGCTCACGGCACCGTCGTCGCGGGCGACCGTCTCGTCGGTGGCCGCCGCGGGGTGCACGTCGGTGGGGATGTGGTGCCCGGAGATCCGCCTGCGGAAGGTCCAGTAGCTCCACGACTGGTAGGCGAGCACCAGCGGCGTGAAGACCGCCGCGACGACCGTCATGATCCCGAGCGTCTTCTGCGAGGAGGCGGCGTTCTCGGTCGTCAGGGACCAGGCGGGGTCGAGGCTGGAGGGCATCACGTCGGGGAAGAGCGCGACGAACAGCGAGGCCGTCGCCAGCGCGATCGCCACGAAGGTCCCGGTGAAGGCCCAGCCCTCGCGGCCGCCCCGCCCCGCGACCAGCCCGCCGACGAGGGCCAGCGCCCCGGCCCCGGCGAGCGCCCAGGAGAGCGGCGTTCCCGTGGAGGCGTGCACGACCCACAGCCACACGACCGCCAGCACCGCGCCGACCAGGCCCAGCCGCAGCGCGAGCGCGCGGGCGTCGTGCCGCAGCCGGCCGTCGGTCTTGAGCGCGACGAAGAACGCGCCATGGGTGAGGAAGAGGGTCAGCGTCACCAACCCGCCGAGCAGCGCGGCCGGGCCGAGCAGGTTCCAGAACCCGCCGACGTACTCCATGTCCGCGTCGATCGGCACGCCGCGCACGATGTTGGTGAACGCCACGCCCCACAGGAAGGCCGGGACCACCGAGCCGCCGACGATCATCACGTCCATCCGGCGCCGCCAGGCGGCCGAGTCCACCTTGCCGCGGTACTCCAGCCCGATGCCGCGGCAGATCAGCGCCACGAGGATGAGCAGCAGCGGCAGGTAGAACCCGGAGAACAGCGTCGCGTACCAGTGGGGGAAGGCAGCGAAGGTCGCGCCGCCCGCGGTGAGCAGCCACACCTCGTTGCCGTCCCAGAAGGGGCCGATCGCCCCGAGCATCTGCCGCCGCCGCGTCTCGCCGGTGGCGCCGCCGGCCCCCTCGTTGCGGCCGAGCACCGGCAGCAGCGTGCCGACGCCGAAGTCGAAGCCCTCCAGCACGAAGTAGCCGATCCACAGCACGGCGATGAGGACGAACCAGATGGTGGTCAGTTCCATGACTCTTCAGCTCCCTTCCCGGTATGCCGTGGTGTCAGTAGGTGAAGACGAACGCGTCGTCGTCGGTCCGGTCGGCCGGGTCGAGGGACAGGTCCTCCGCGACCGGCTCGGCCCCGGCCCGTCCGTAGCGCAGCGTCAGCCCGACCTCGACGACCGCCAGCGCGCCGTAGAGCAGGGTGAAGACCGTCATCGAGGTGAGGACCTCGGCGCCCGTCGTGCCGGGGGAGACGCCGGTCCGGGTGGTCATCAGCCCCATGACGAGCCAGGGCTGGCGTCCCATCTCGGTGAAGATCCAGCCGAAGCTGTTGGCCAGCAGCGGCATGAAGAGCACGACCGCGGCCGCCCAGCCCCACAGCCGGCTGCCCACCATCCGGGTCTCGTCGTGCTCGGAGCCCCGCCCGCGCAGCACCCACAGGGCGCCGGCGGCGACGGCCATCGCCGCCATGCCCAGGCCGATCATGATCCGGAAGCTCCAGTAGGTGACCGGGATGACGGGTCGGTAGTCCTCGCTCTCGGTCAGCTCGGAGCCGGCGTAGGTCAGCTCGTAGCGCTCCTGGATGTGGTTGATGCCTTCCACGGCGCCCTCCATCGAGCCCGTCGCCAGGTAGGAGAGCAGCTTGGGCACGGTGACCGCCCAGATCTCCTCGCGCCCGTCCAGGGTGCCGACGGTGATGATGGAGAAGGGGGCGCCGACGCCCTCGGGGACGTCCTCGTAGAGGCCCTCGGCGGCGGCCATCTTCATCGGCTGCACGTCGGTCATCACCTTGCCCTGCAGGTCGCCGGTGACGGTGACGGCCAGCCCGGCGACGAGCAGCGCCCAGGCGCCGAGCTTGGCCCCCTTGCGGTACATCGGCTTGTCGGCGGCCGGCGTCCGGTCGGTGCTGCGCCACAGGTGCCACAGGCAGAAGGCGAGGACGAAGGCCGCGCCGGTCATCCAGGCCGCGGCCAGCACGTGCGGGAAGGCGACCAGCTGGACCTTGTTGGTCAGCACCGCGAGGAAGTCGGTGAGCTCGGCCCTCCCGGTCTGCGGGTTGATGTGGTAGCCGACCGGGTGCTGCATGAAGGAGTTCGCGGTCAGGATGAAGTACGCGGAGAGCACCGTGCCGAGGTGCACCAGCCAGATCGCGGCCAGGTGCAGCTTCTCCGGGATCCGTCCCCAGCCGAAGAGCCACAGGCCCAGGAAGGTCGACTCGAGGAAGAACGCCAGCAGCGCCTCGATCGCCAGCGGGGCGCCGAAGATGTCGCCGACGAAGCGGGAGTAGTCCGACCAGTTCATCCCGAACTGGAACTCCTGGACGATGCCGGTGACCAGTCCGAGCGCGAAGTTGATCGCGAAGAGCTTGCCGAAGAACTTGGTCAGCCGCAGCCAGCCGGGGTCGCGGGTCTGCAGCCACCTGGTCTGCATGACCGCGACGAGCAGGGACAGCCCGATGGTGATCGGGACGAAGAAGTAGTGGTAGACGGTCGTGATGCCGAACTGCCACCGTGCCAGGTCCAGGGCATCCACGGGGACGCGCCTCCTACGTATCGATGCGTACTACGACTAGTCGTAATATACGCCACCGACAGAGCGGTCCGGTCGCGCCCCGTCAGTCCAGGGCGGTGGGCAGCAGCACGATCCAGGGCAGGGCCAGGGCGAGCACCCCGGCGGCGACCACCGCGGCGCGCCACAGCGGGTGCGCGGGGTCGGAGGCGAAGGCCCGCAGGCGCACGCCCACCTGGGCGCCGCCGGTCAGCGTCGCCCCGGCCGGCAGCGGCTCGTCTCCGGCGCCGGCGCCCGCCATCGCCACCAGGGCGTGGGCGAGCGGCACGGCCCCCACCCGCGACGCGGCCGCGCGGTCGGCGAGCATCTCGGCGAGCAGGTGCGCCTCGCGCAGCGCCTCCTCGGCGCGGATCGGCCGCGGGACCGCCTCGTGCAGCACGGTGAACAGCTCCAGGAGGAGGTCGTGGCGCTGGTCCAGGTGCGCCTGCTCGTGCGCGAGGACCGCGTCCAGCTGCTCGGGGGTGAGCCGGTCGACGGCGGCCTGGCTGAGCACGATCCGGTCGTGCTGGCCGGGGAGGCAGTAGACCGTCGGGTTGCCGCGCGCGAGGACGGTGACCCCCTCGACGTTGGCGTCGGGGCGGGCGATGCGCCGGCCGGTGACGTCCACCATCCGCCGGTGCTCCTCGCGCAGCCGGCGCAGGTCGTCGATCTCGGCCGGGGTGGCGTCGTCGAGGAAGTGCATCATGGCCAGCTTGCGGTCGGCCCGGACGTTCTCCAGGGCGCCGCGCAGGGCGGTCGCCGCGAGCTCCTCCCGCGAGGACGCGGCGGTGTAGCGCCACGCCCTGCCGTCGCGGGTCCGGTCGGCCAGGCCCTTCTTGGCGAGGCGGTCGAGGACGGTCATGATCGTGGTGTAGGCGAGGTCCTTCTCGCCCTCCATGTGCTCCATGACGTCACGGACCGACAGCTCCGGCCCGTGGGACCAGAGCGTGTCCATGACGACCTTCTCGAGGTCGCCGAGGCTGGTGGAACGCTGACGCATTCCTCAAGTGTACTCCCACGCGGCGTAGTAGACGCACTCCCGCTGCTCAGACCGGGTATCCGTCCGGGTTGCTGCGCTGCCAGCGCCAGGTGTCGGCGCACATGTCGGCGACCGTGCGGGTCGTGCGCCACCCCAGCTCCCGCTCGGCCAGGGACGGGTCGGCGTAGGACACCGCGATGTCCCCCGGGCGCCGCTCCACGACCTCGTAGGGGATCTGCTGCCCGCTGACCTCCTCGAAGGCCCGGACCAGCTCCAGCACCGAGGTGCCCCGGCCCGACCCGAGGTTCCACGTCGACAGCGCCCGGTCGTGGCTGCTGATCCAGTCCAGCGCCGCGACGTGCCCCGCGGCGAGGTCCTCGACGTGGATGTAGTCGCGCACGCCGGTCCCGTCCGGGGTGTCGTAGTCGTCGCCGAAGACCGAGAGCTTCTCCCGCCGGCCGACGGCGACCTGGGCGACGTAGGGCATCAGGTTGTTCGGCACGTCCGAGGGGTCCTCGCCGATCCGCCCGCTCGGGTGCGCCCCGACCGGGTTGAAGTAGCGCAGCAGCGCCACCCGCAGCTGCGGGTGGGCGACGACGGCGTCGCGCAGGATCTGCTCGTTCATCACCTTGGTCCACCCGTAGGGGTTGGTCGCCGAGGTCGGCAGGTCCTCGGTCATCGGCACCGGCGCGTCCGCCCCGTAGACGGTCGCGGAGGAGGAGAAGACCAGGTGGGGCACGTCGTGCCGGAGCATCGAGGCGAGCACCGACAGGGTCGCCCCGAGGTTGTTGCGGTAGTAGTCGACCGGCCGCGCGACCGACTCCCCGACCGCCTTGAACGCCGCGAAGTGCACCACCGCCTCGACCGGGGCCGCCGGGTCGCCCACGACCTCGTCGAGCCGCTCCTGGTCGGCGACGTCGAAGGTATGGAGAGGCACCCGCCGGCCGGCGAGCTCGGCCAGGCGGTCCATCACCGAGGCCCGGGCGTTGCTGAGGTCGTCCACGACGACCACGTCGTGCCCGGCCCCGATCAGCTGCAGGACGGTGTGGGACCCGATGTAGCCGGCACCGCCGGTCACGAGGACGCGCATGGTCCCAGCCTAGGGGCGAGGGTCAGCCGGCCGGGGCGCCGTCCACCCGCCGCCCGTCGTGCAGCTCCACCACCTGGTCCGCCCGGCCCATGAGGACCGGGTCGTGGGTGGCGACGACCGAGGCGATGCCCTGCCCGTGCGTCAGCTCGACGAGCAGGTCCATGATCGTGGCCGCGGTCTCGGAGTCCAGCTGGCCGGTCGGCTCGTCGGCGATGAGGATGTCCGGCCGCGAGACCAGGGCCCGAGCGATGCCCACGCGCTGCTGCTGCCCGCCCGAGAGCTCGTAGGGCCGTTGCCGCGCGTGCCTGGCCAGCCCGACCAGCTCGAGGGCCTCGGCGACCCGGGTCGCGCGCTCGCCGGCGGCGACGCGCTGCAGGCGCAGGGGGACCTCGACGTTCTCGGCGGCGGAGAGCACCGGCACCAGCCCGAAGCTCTGGAAGACGTAGCCGATCCGCTCCCGCCGCACCGCCAGCACGTCCTTCTCGGGCAGCGCGGACAGCACCCTCCCGTCGTCGAGCAGGACCTCCCCCGACGTCGGCCGGTCGAGCCCGCCGAGCAAGTTGAGCAGCGTGGTCTTGCCCGACCCGGACGGCCCGCGGACCACGGTCAGCCGCCCGGCCGGCACCTCGATGTCGACGCCGGCGAGGGCGTGCACCTCGGTCGCCCCCGAGCCGAAGGTCCGGTGCAGCGCACGTCCGGCCAGCACCGTCGCCCCGCGCTCGGGCCGGGTCCGTCCCTCCTGGTATGCCGTGCCGCCGCGCTCGCTCACCGCTCCTCCTCCTGCTCGCCGCCGTTCCCGCCGTTGCTGGGCAGGTGGTGCTCCTGGTCGTCCGGCCACACCTGCACGTGGGTCGGCTCCTTCTCGATCCGGACCCGGTCGTGCAGGCCGAGCTCGCGCACGTGCGCCTGGGGGAGCTGGATGCGCCCGGCGCGGTCGATGACGGTGTACTCGCGGGCGACCAGCCGCTCCACGCCGTCCTCGCCCACGACCCGTTCGCGGAGCACCTCGGTGGAGGTGCGTCCGTCGCGGATCTGCACGGTGCGGCGCACGTGGTCGGAGACGGTCGGGTCGTGGGTGACGACGAGGACGGTCGTCCCGAGCTGCTGGGCCGCCGAGCGCATCGCCTCCAGGACCTGCTCGGAGGCCGCGTCGTCCAGCTCGCCGGTCGGCTCGTCGGCGAGCAGCACGGCGGGGGAGTTGGCCAGGGCGGTGGCGATCGCGACCCGCTGCTGCTGGCCGCCGGAGAGCTGGGCCGGCCGGCGCGCGGCGCAGTCGGCCACGCCGAGCAGGTCCAGCAGCTCGGCGACCCGGGAGCCGCGCTCCTTGCGGTTGCTGATGACCATCGGCAGCGCGACGTTGTCGGCGGCGGTGAGGAAGGGCAGCAGGTTGCGCGAGGTCTGCTGCCAGACGAACCCGACGACGTGGCGCTGGTAGTCCACCCGCTGCGCGCGGTTCATCGTCAGCAGGTCGACGCCGGCGACCCGCGCCCTGCCGCCGGTCGGCCGGTCCAGCCCCGACAGGATGCCGAGCAGGGTGGACTTGCCGGAGCCGGAGGCGCCGACGAGCGCGACCACGTCCCCGGGGTCGACGACGAGGTTGAGGCCCTGCAGGGCCTGCACCTCGACCCCCTCCGTCGAGTAGATCCGGACGAGGTCCTCGCACCAGATGTCGGGGCCGGAGTGCTCGCGGACGGTCGCCCCGGAGCTGCGGCCGGTCGGGTCTGTGGTGGTGGTCATCGTTCCTCCCCGACGCGCAGCGACTGCGCGAGGTTGGTGCGCCCGGCGAGCCAGGCGCTGACGGTTACGGCGAGCAGGACGGTGAGGACGACGGCGAGGAGCACCGCGCCGACGGTCACCGGGTCGACGGACAGGGCGGGCTGGTGCTGCCCGCCGGTGAGGCCGCGCAGGTCCACGGCCCTGACGAGCACCCACGGGATGGCGAGGCCGAGCGCGGCGCCCACGACGAGCGAGGTGACCAGCAGCGGGCCGAGCTCCCAGGTGGTGAGCGCCCGGGTCTGGCGGGGCGCCAGCCCGAGCGTGCGCAGGACGGCGAGCAGCCGGGCGCGGGCGCCGGCGCCCATGAGCTGGACGACGACGATCGAGAGCACCGTGAGCAGGCCGCTGAGCAGGGCGGCCCCGACGAAGGCGCGGGTCAGCCCGATCGTCACCGGCGCGGAGGTGAACTCGTCCAGCTCCTCCTGCACGGTCGTGACGACGCCGGCGCCGATGACCCCGCGGATCTCCTCGGCGACCTGGGCGGCGTCGGCGCCCTCGTCGAGCGCGACGAGCGCGCTGCGGCCGGTCGGCGTGCTCTTGCCGGCGGCCTCCCACCGGTCCTTGGGCACGAGCGCCCAGCTGCCGGGGGTGACGAGGCCGGGCAGCTCGTCGAGGTGGCCGACGACGCGCACCTGGCCGAGCGTGCCGAGGTCGCCGTCGCCGGCGGGAAGGGTGACGTCGCCGCCGGTGACGACCGGGACCGGTCCGTCCTGCGCGTAGAACTCCGCGGGGGGACCGACCGCCTCCGAGGGCGGCGCCAGCACCTGCTGGAGCGAGTCGTCGGCGATGAGCAGCCGCAGGCTGTCCCGCTGCCCGTCCACGACGAGGTCCAGCCGGGTGCCGAGGTCGCGCACCCGCGCCACGTCACGGACCCCGTCGACGCCCTTGAGCAGCTCGGCGAAGGCGTCGTCCGCGTAGGGCCCGCTGATCCGGATCGAGCCGCCGTTCTGCTGCCAGGCGGCGGCCTCGGCACCGCGCGTGACGGTCGTCAGGAGCATCGCGCTGGCCAGGGCGATCGTGGTGCCGAGCACGACGGCCAGCGCCGGGACGAGCCCACCGGCGGGGTCGCGCAGGGCGCGGGCCGCCCCGAGGAACGGGGTGAGCGAGCTGCGGCGGCGCAGCACGCGCGTGAGCGCGGCGAGCGGCAGCGGGTAGAGGCGCAGGGCCGCCACGCAGGCCGCCAGGGCCAGGAGCAGCGGCGTGGCCGCCGCCAGCAGGTCGATCCCGGACTCGGCCGCGGCGTCGCCACGGGACTCGCGACCGAGCAGCCGCCAGGTGGCCAGGGCGGCGAGGGCGAGGACCGCCGCCTCCACGACCCAGCGCCAGCGGCTGCCGCTGCGCGCGGACAGGTCGCTGCGCTGCTGCAGCAGCGAGGCGTCGTCGAGCGAGGCGGCCAGGGCGGCGGCCGGCACGACGGCCACCACGCCGGTGACCACCCACTCCCACCAGCGCGGTGTGGCGGGGAGCAGCAGGCCGGCCGCCAGGTGCCCGAGCACGGCGGCGGGGACGCCGAGGGCCAGGCCCTCGAGCGCCACCAGCCACCGCAGCTGCGTCGGACTGGCGCCGCGGGCCAGGGTCATCGCCAGGGCCGGCCGGCGCCGGAGCACCACGAGCCGGGCGCCGAGCGCGGTCACGGCCAGGGCCACACCGAGCGGACCGGCGGCGACGACGGCGAGCAGCGAGTTCGTCGCCCGCTGCTGCCGGGCGACCTGGTCCAGGGTGCCGGTCAGCTCGGTGCTGAAGGAGGGCAGCTGGTCGCCCTGCAGCGCGCCGAGCACGGGGTCGCCGGCCGCGACGATGACGTGCTGCTGGGCGAGCATCCGGGTGAGCTGCTGGCGCAGCAGCGTGGTGTCGATCCGCTCGTCGATGACGGCGGTGGCGTCGACGGGGTACCACAGCTCCATCCGCACGGCCGCCGGCGGCCCGAGGCTGCCCCGGTTGAGGGGGTTGAGGTAGGCGGTGACCTGCGCGGCCTCGCCGCGGTTGGGGTCGGCGAGGATGCCCATCTTCGTGCTGTTGGGCACGTGCTGCCAGCGCGGGTCGTCCGGGTCCTTGGGGCGGTAGGTGCCGGCCAGCTCCAGGCCGGGACTGATCTCGTCGCCGATCTGCCAGTGGGTCTTCTCGGCCGACTCGTCGAGGATCATCACCTGGACGGGCCCGGGCTCGGCGCCCGACTCGTCGTCGGCTCCGACGAGACCGCGCCGGCCGCCGGAGCCACCGCCGAGGGAGAGCTCGGGCCAGTCG
This sequence comes from Acidobacteriota bacterium, assembly GCA_003577095.1. Classification (GTDB taxonomy): domain Bacteria; phylum Actinomycetota; class Actinomycetes; order Actinomycetales; family Dermatophilaceae; genus Ornithinicoccus. The sequence continues at coordinate 3,682 of QEUR01000051.1, read as the reverse complement.
CCGTCCACGAGCTCGACGAGGTCCTCGAGGTGCGGGTCGGCGTAGATGGTGACCGTGGCGTTGTAGTAGGTCGACTCGATCGGCGGCACGGTGTCGACGGAGTGGGTGAGGAAGGCGTGCATCTGCGCCGGCTGGAGCAGCGAGCGCAACGGCTCGGGCTGCTCCTGGCGCACCCGTTCGGCGCCGTCCTCGAAGGCCTGCCAGGAGTCGGTGGGTGTGCCCGAGGCGTCGGTGGTCGCGGGGAACTCGACGGTCGTCCCCCAGGTGCCGGTCACGTCCCGCTGCAGCGCCGAGAGGCGACCGACGTCCTGGGCGAGCTGGCGCGCCTGGACGTCGTCGAGCGCCCGGGGCACCGCGGTGAGCAGCAGGGACACCAGCCCGACGAGCAGCGCCAGGGCGGCCGACACCCACGGGTCCGCGGCGAACTGGCGGGCCGCCAGACCCGTGGAGGTATGGCGTCGCGCGCTGTGCCGGCCGGTCACCGGATCTCCTCCCGGTAGTCGTGGTCGAGCGCCTGCGCCCGCACCCGGGTGGCCTGCGCGAGGACGACGAGCAGGACCACGAGCAGGCCCACGCCCATCAGCACCGCCCACACCCCCGGCTCGAGGAGCAGCTGCGCCGGCAGGCTCACCTGGCCGGGCAGGGCCGTGGACCGGGCCAGCTCGGGGACGACGGCCCGGCCGACCAGCCAGGACGCGCCGAGGCCCAGGACGACCGAGGCGAGCACCACCCCGCCCAGCTCGAGGGCGCGCGAGCGCGCCTGCGAGCGCGGCGTCATACCGAGCGCGCGGAGCACGGCGACCTCTGGCCGGCGGTGCCCGAGCAGGGTGGCGGCGACCGCCCCGATGCCGGTGACCGCGAGCAGGACCGCGCCGGCGGAGGCGACCCAGAAGACGAGGCGAGCGGCGCTCGTGGCGTCGGTGACCGACACCCGTCCGGGCCCGGTGACCGCGGCGACGCCGTCCCGGCCCGCGAGCTCCTCGACGACCCGGCTGGTGGCCTCGTCCGCGCGCGCGTCGGCGGCGCCCTCCACGCCGGCCCAGCCCTCGGGCATCGCCCAGAGCTCGGTGGGGTAGGGCAGCGGCCGCTGCGCCTCGACGAACGCGGCCGCGACCGTGTCCCGGTCGAGGAGGACTCCGGTGGCCGACAGCGACCCCGGCACGGCCGGCACCACGGCGACGACCTCGACGGGGAGCTGCGCACCGAAGGCGGTCAGCTGGGCCCGGTCCCCGACCCGGAGGTTGGCGGCGGTGGCGGTGGCGGTGGTCAGGGCGGCCGTCACGGTGCTGGTGGAGGCCTCGCCCTCGACGGGGGCCTCCTCCGACGGGAGCGGCTCGACCGGCGGGCCCGCGTCCTCGACGTACTCCAGGCCCGGGGCGATGGTGACGTCGTCGGGGAACATGGGGTCCGAGCGCTGGTGGATCGTCCACGTCGGGCCCGAGGTGTCGAGCTCTCCCGGCACCCAGCGCTCCGCCGACTGCGTCAGGCGGCTCCCGTCGGGCAGCACCGTCGTGACGGTGCGCTCCGGGTCGACGCCCTCGTTCTCCGCCTCGATCTCGGCGATGACCTCGGGGGAGGCAAGGGTGACAGAGCCCCAGTCCGCGGTCGCGTCCCCGAACATGGCGGTCCCGTCGCCGGTGCGGGCGGTGATCGTGGCGTCGACGTCGGGGGGCAGGGCCGGGAAGGAGCGGAAGCGCTCGTTCGGGCGGGAGAGGTCCACCCCGACCAGGGTGAGGTCGGTGTCCTCCGGCAGCGTGAAGGTGAGCTCGCCGTGCCCGCCGCCCTGGGTGACCTCGGCGCGCGTGTAGTCGACGTCCTCGACCGGTTCGCCGGCCTCGACCCGCTCCGTCCACGGCAGCGTGACGGTCGGCAGCGTCAGGTCCACGGTGCCCCCGTCGACGGTGCGGTAGAGGCCGTGCGTGGTGTCGACGAACCGGAGGGTGACCGTCCAGCCGGTCTGCGGGTCGGCCTGCAGGAACTGGCTGTCCATCATCTCCCGGGCGACGTCCCGGGCCTGGTCCTCGTCGGGCCGGGCCTGCCCGTAGACCCCGGCCATGACCGCCTCGACCGTCTGCTCGTAGCCCTCCTGGACACCGCGGAGCCCGTCCTCGTCGACGGTGAGGTCGACGTCGACGGTGATCGTGATCTCCTCGGTGCCCTCCGGCACCTCGACCCCGACGACCGGCTCCGGCGGGACGGAGGTGAGGGCGTCGACCGGCACCAGCTCCTCACCGGTGGACAGCCTGGGGAGGGTCGCCGCGCCGGCCAGGTCCGCGGCGGGGGCCATCGTGACCGGGACCTGCAGGTCGCCCAGCCGGGAGCTCTCGTCCAGCCACACCGGCGAGGTGGCGGTCGTCCCCGCGAGGTCCGTCGGCAGCTGCGGAGCCGGGGGGACCTGGCCGTCGGCGGTCACCTTCGGCGGCTCCTCGAGGGTCGCGCGCACCGGTGCGCCCTGCCCGACCGCGGCCAGGTTGTCCCGCAGGGCGGCGGACGTGCCGGCGTAGAGCCCCGACAGGGTGGTGGCGCCGACGGCGAGGACGGTGAGCACGGCGGGCACGGCATACACGGGCAGCCGGCGCGCGACCTGCGCGGCGGCGAGGTGCCCGGCGGCGGTGCGGCCGGGCCGGGTCAGCGCCTCCACGAGGCGGCCGATCGGTCCGAGGAGGGCCATGGCGACCACCGCCGCCGCGGCCAGCAGGAGCGCGGGCGCGGCGCCCGCGACGAGGTCGGTGCCCAGCGAGCCGTCGTCGCGGGTGACCAGCGGCGAGCCGTTGCGGCGCAGCTGCCACCAGGAGACGCCGGCGGCGCCGAGCACCAGGACGAGGGTGGCCAGCGCGGTGGCGGCGCGCTGGCGGCCGGACAGGTCGGCCCTGCCGCCCGCGGTGAGCCGTCGCACCTGGAGCGCGGCGACGGCGGCCAGGACGACCAGCACGGCCAGTCCGGTGAGGAGGGCGACCCGCAGCACGGTGCCGCCCTGGCCCGGTCCCGCCGGGACGGTCTGGAGCACCGCCCACGCGGCCAGCGCCCCCAGCGTGCTGCCGACGACCGTGACGACCGCGGCCTCCCCCACCGTGCTCACCAGCACCTGGGTGCGGGTCGCGCCGCGGGCCACGAGGAGCTGCGCCTGGTCCTCGCGCGTCGTCGCGAGCAGCCGTGCGAGCTGGATGACCGAGAGCATGGTGACCAGCGCCAGCACCGACAGCGGGATGACGCCGAGCGCGTTGGCGGTGGCCAGGTTGTGGGCGGCGGTCCCGGCGGTCGGGGCCAGGTCGCCCTCGACGGTCACGCCGCGGACGTCGACCTCGGGGGTCTTGAGCGTGGAGCGCAGGCTCTCGGCCGCGGAGGACAGGTGGGCCAGGTCGTCGGGCTGGATCTCTGTCGCGTCCGGCTGGACGGTCCACCGCACGAAGGGGGCGTCGACCAGCTGCGCCACCGAGCCCGGCGGGACCAGGAGCGGACCACGCTCCTTGCCGTCCCGGCCGCTGGCGACGAGGGGGTCGCCGAACCAGTAGGCGTCGCCCGCGTCCACCGGGCGCCACAGGCCGACGACCGTGACGGGGGTCCCGCCGACCTCGACCGTGTCACCGACGTCCACCCCCCACTCGGCCGCGGGGCCGGCGTGCAGCAACCCCTGGAGCGGGTCGGCGCCCGCCTGCGGCCAGCCGCCCTCGACGACGTCGAC
>QEUR01000343.1 GCA_003577095.1 Acidobacteriota bacterium | reverse complement strand
ATCCCGCCTCGGCGCGACGCTCGGCGCCGTCGCGCTCGTCGCGGCGCTGGGCACCGCCGGCTGCGGCGGCAACGGCGACGACGCGTCGCCCCCGACGGCCCCCAGCCCCGGCGCCGGATCGTCGACCACCACCGCACCGACGACGACCACCACCGAGCCTCCCGCGACCCTGCCGGCGACGTTCCCCACCACCGCCGTGCCCCTGCCCGAGCACGCTCGCCTCACCGACGCGATGGCGGTGCCCGCCTCCCAGTCGCTGGTCGTCGGCTGGGTCCTGACCTACCGGTCCGAGCAGGGTGCGGCCGACGCCGTGGCGGCGTACTCGTCCCGGCTCTCGGCGGCGGGCTTCAAGATCACCGACACCGCCATCGTGGAGAAGGGCGGGCGGTCGAAGCCCCGGTCGACGAGCATCTTCGCCACCGCCGCGGCCTGGACCGTGACCGCCATCGCCGGCGGCCAAGGGAGGAGCTCGGCGACCCTGGTGCTCTCGGTGTCTCCCCACCAGACGATCTTCGGTTCCCGAGCCCCCGTGCCGACCCCGACGACCGGAAGCCGTTAGAGCCGAGGCGACGGCCGAGGCGACGGACCTCGGGCCGTTCCCTTGACGGCTCCGTCGTGGCGATGAGCGCTAAAGCCGCCCGGATCGGGTGCCGATCGATCCACGAACCGGCCTGTTACCGTTCCGCGGTACGGGCCGGGCCCGCGACACCGAGCCAGGAGATCAAATCCCATGAAGCGCATCGTGACGCTGGTGTTGGCCGTCGTGCTCGGCGTGACGGTGCTCGCCGCCTGCGGCGGTGACGACAAGAAGACCGTCAAGGTACCGGGCGGCGGATCTGTGACCGTCGACGACAACGGCAAGGACGGCTCCTTCACCGTCACCGACGATGAAGGCAACAAGTCGTCGTTCGGCACCAGCACGGAGATCCCCGACGACTTCCCCAAGGACGTCCCCCTCCCCGACGACGCCAAGCTGACCGGGTCGATCTACGGCGAGACCGAGGGCAAGCAGGGCTGGACCCTCACCTTCGAGTCGTCGAAGGACGTCGCCGGCTTCACCAAGGCCTACCGGGCCACGCTCGAGGACGCCGGCTTCAACGTCGACACGTTCTCGGTCATGGGCAGCGGCGACGGCGGTACCGCCATCGCCGGGGCCAGCAACGCCGACTGGCAGGTGAGCATCGTCGGCTCCAGCCAGGAGGGCAAGGGGAACCTCGTGATCAGCGTGACCCCCGCCACCTCCGGCTGACCGTCCACCTCCGGCTGAGACCGGGACCCGTCCGGGGGGCGGCCGACGGCCGGCCCCCGGACCCGGGTCGTCAGTAGCCGACCTCCCAGAGGCACAGGCCGTTCGGCGGCGCCACCGGGCCCGCTACCGACCGGTCACGCGACCGCAACGCCGCCATGACGTCGCCCGGCCGGCGCCGTCCCCGGCCCGCCTCCACCATGGTCCCCACCATCGAGCGGACCATCTGCCAGCAGAACGCGGACGCCCGGACCTCGTAGCGCAGACGCCCGTCGCCCAGGTCGCGCCACGCCGAGTCGAGCACGCGCCGGGTGGTCGTGGTCCCCTCGGGGCCCTTCCGGCAGAACGCCGCGAAGTCGTGCTCGCCGACGAACGGATCGGCGGCCAGGTACAGCGCCCGCACGTCGATCGGGTCCGGGACCCACCACTCGAACCGGGCCCGGAAGGGATCGGGCACCGGACGGTTGAGGACGGTGAAGCGGTACCGGCG
>QEUR01000050.1 GCA_003577095.1 Acidobacteriota bacterium | reverse complement strand
GATCACCACCGAGATCGGGAGCAGCGCACGCGGGAAGCGCAGGGAGCGCACCAGGCCCGTGCTGCTGATCATCGCCTTGGACCCGTGGTTGAACGCGGCGGAGAAGAAGATGAAGGTGAACAGCCCCGCGAGCAGGAAGCCCACGTAGTTCTGGGTCTTGCCGGTCGTGCCGAGCAGCTGGCCGAAGATCAACCAGTAGGCCGCGCCGAACAGCAGCGGGTTCAGCACCGACCAGAAGACGCCCAGGTAGTTGTTCTGGTGCCGGGCGGCGAACCCGGCGTTCGACAGGGTGAGGAGGAAGTGACGGTGCCGCCACAGGTCCCTCAGGTAGGTGCCGATCGGGGGGCGGACACCGACCTGGGCCAGTCCGTGACGCTCCGCAAGCGCCGCCGCCCGGTCCTCGGGCAACCCGGGCAGCGAGCCCTGGTGGTCGGGTCCGCCGAGGGTCACAGCCGGTGGACCCGCTCGCCGTCGCGGGCCTTGCCCCGGGTGTCGAAGAACTGGCGGGCCGCGCCGGCTAGGGCGTCCACGTCGTAGTCGCGGTGGTTCTGCACCAGCACCGTCAGGTCGGCCTGCGCCGCGCCGGCCGCGGGGTCCTCCACCCGGGTCGCGCGGGGCACCGCCCGCCAGTCGGCCACGTGCGGGTCGTGGTACTGCACCACCGCACCCTTGGCCAGCAGCGCGTTGGCCAGCGGCACCGCCGGGCTCTCCCGCTGGTCGGCGATGTTCGGCTTGTACGTCACGCCCAGCAGCAGCACCGTCGAACCCCGCAGCGCCTTGCCCTGCTCGTTGAGCAGGTCCTGCACCCGCGAGACCACGTAGCCCGGCATCCCCGAGTTGATCTCCTGGGCCAGCTCGACGAACCGGAACGGGTAGCCCAGCCGCGCCCGCACGTTGTGCGACAGGTAATTGGGGTCGATCGGGATGCAGTGCCCGCCCACGCCCGGGCCCGGGTAGAACGCCTGGAACCCGAACGGCTTGGAGCTGGCCGCCTCGATCACGTCCCACAGGTCGATGCCCAGCTCGTGGCAGAACTTCACCATCTCGTTGACCAGCGCGATGTTGATGTGCCGGTAGGTGTTCTCCAGCAGCTTGGCCGTCTCGGCCTCCCGGGTCCCCTTGGCCCGCACCACCGTGTCCACGAACTGCCCGTAGAACGCCGCCGCCGCCTCGGTGCACGCCGGCGTCTGGCCGCCGACCACCTTCGGGGTGTTCCTCGCCCCGAACCTCTCGTTGCCCGGGTCGATCCGCTCCGGGGAGAACGCCAGGTTGAAGTCCTCACCGGCCACCATCCCGCCGGCCTCCAGCAGCGGACGCACCACCTCGTCCGTCGTGCCCGGGTAGGTCGTGGACTCCAGCACCACCAGCATCCCCGGCGCCAGGTTGCGGGCCACCGCAGCGACGGCCGACTCCACCGCGCGCAGGTCCGGGCCGCCCTCCTCCGACAGCGGCGTGGGCACGCAGATCACCGCGACCTTCGCCCCCGCGATCCGCGACTCCTCCGTGGTCGCCTCGAAACCGCCCGCCACCATCTCGGCGATGTCCCCGTCCGACAGGTCGTCCACATGGCTGCGGCCGGCGTTCAGGTCGTCCACCACGCCCTGGTTCACGTCATAACCCAGGACCCGCAGACCCGCACGGGTCGCCTCCTGCGCCAGGGGAAGGCCCACATAACCCAGGCCGATGATCACGGCGTCGAAAGCCACAGTGTCACTCCTCGAGGTGGTCAGTGCTGGTCACGCGCCGGGTCTGGCCCAAGTCGCGCCGGGCGCCGCCACGAGGGCCCGTCCCGCCTCTCAACGCAGCAGGAGCGTCCGGAATCCTAGCAGCCATCGGCGGGACACCCGGTGTTCACCGGCTCCCGCCGGCGACCATCTCCTCCACCAGCGGCACCATCTCCTCCTTGACGGCGGGCTCGAGGCTGCGTGCGTAGGTGTCGGTGATGTGCGAGGTCTGCCGGTAGACGAGCACGCCGCCGATGACCGGCACGCAGGTCTGCGGGTCGGGGCAGATGAGGTCGCGCACGTCGAGCAGACGGACGCCCGGCACCTGCTCTGCGGCGGCCTCGAACAACGGGGCCGAGCTGTCCTCGATGCCCTGCTCCTTGTCGAAGGCGCAGGCGGCCAGGTCGTCCGGGTGCTCGGCGACGCACTCGTAGACGTTCAGGCCGGGGCTGGGGTTGTCGAGCATCCCCAGGACGGGTATGCCGTGGTCCGCCAGCTCCTTCCAGGTGTCGACGATCGCCGATAGCATCGCGTCCTCGCTCAGGGTCGAGGGGTCCGTCTCGTCGGTGAGCGCCTCGGTGACGCGCTGGGTGGTCAGGACGAGGTCCGGGTCCAGCTCGACGATCTGGGCCATGACCGCGTCGTTCCACTCCGCGCAGCTGGTGTAGGGGTCGCCGCTGGCCACCTGCATGCCGGAGTGGAACCCGCACGCCGACTTGGTGTAGGAGACCAGGTGCCATCCCTCGTCCTTGCCGATCTCGTCGAGGACGGACTGCCACTGCAGGATCTTGGAGTCACCGACGACCGCGATGGTGACCCTGCCCTCGGGGTCGCCGTAGTCGCAGCGGATCGGTTCGGCGTCGCTCTGGTTCTGCTGGCAGCCGTCGTCGTAGCCGTCGGGGACGTCCTTGGTCGCCTCCGTCGCGGCGGGGACGAAGCCGTGGACGAGCGCGAGACTGGCCACCGAGCCGGGCGCCGGGTCGTCGGTGCCCTGCCCGCCTGCCCCGTCGTCACCAGCGGAGCCGCCGTCCTGCCGCGAGCCCTGCGTGATGGCCCCGGCCCCGGTCGCGTCGTCCGAGCCGGGAGGGGTCGCGGACGGCACGGCGAGCACCAGGAGCAGCCCGGCGACCACGCCGATCGCCGAGAAGTTGGCCCCGAGCGACAGGGTGAACCTGTTGGACTCCGAGAGCCGGCGGGAGAAGCGGAGCGGGTTCTCCACGTACCGGAGGGACAACCAGGCCGGCACGACCGAGAGCAGCGCCACCAGGGTGCCGGTCAGCGGGGTCAGACCGTCCCACCGGGCGTCCGCGGAGACCAGCAGCGGCCAGTGCCACAGGTAGAGGGAGTAGGACAGCCCACCGACCCAGACCATGAAGGGACGGGACAGGATGCGGGCAGGACCGCCCGGTCCGCTGCTGAACCCAGCGACGATGACGGCCGCAGACCCCAGCGTCGGCAGCAGCGCGTGGTAGCCCGGCCAGGGCGTCCGGGCGTCGATCACCACACCGCTGAGGACCACGGCGCCCAGGCCGACCCAGCCCAGCACCACCGAGAAGGCCCTGGGCAGTCGCTCCCACTGCATCGCCCCGATGGCGACGAACGCGCCCACGCCGAGCTCCCAGAGCCGGGTGGTGCTGACGAAGAACGCCCGCTGCGGGTCAGCCCCGGTCAGGTGCACCGACCACAGGAAGGAGGGCACGACGATGAGCAGGATCGCCACGGTCATGACCGGCCGGAGGCGCGCCGAGCGCCGGCGCGCCACCCACCAGCCGACGGCGACGAGCAGCACCGGCCAGACGATGTAGAACTGCTCCTCGACCGCCAGCGACCAGAAGTGCTGCACCGGCGAGACACCGACGTCCTCGGCGAGATAGTCGACGGCGCGTCCCGCCAGGACCCAGTTGACGACGTAGAGCGCCGCCCCGACGATGTCGAGGCCGAAGGTGCGCCAGTGCACGACCGAGGCGGTCATCCAGGTCAGGACCGTGGTGACGACGAGGACGAGCGCGGTGGCGGGCAGCAGCCGCTTGGCGCGGCGGGCATAGAAGCGCGGGAGCGACACCCTGCCCTTGGTCTCCAGCTCCTTGATCAGCAGGCCGGTGATGAGGAAGCCGGAGATGACGAAGAACACGTCGACGCCGACGAAGCCGCCGGGCAGGAAGGGCAGTCCGGCGTGGTAGACCAGCACCAGCAGGATCGCGACCGCGCGCATCCCCTCGATGTCCGGTCGGAACCCCTGGGGACGGCGCACCCGGCCGCGTCTCCTGGGGCGCAGCAGCTGGGTGTCGGTGCTGGTCACGTGGTCGGTCCTTCGTCCGTATGCCGTGCTGGTGCGGTCCGCGCGCACCCTCCGGGACGGGTGCACCACCGCACGGCGGGGCGGTCCCCGCGCTCGGGTGACCGCTCCACATGGTGACACGACTTTCTTCGTGCTCCCTGAGGCCGCGACCGGACCTCTCCCCGCGTCCTCAGGACGGCTCGATCCCGCTCCGGCGCACGGAGCTGAGCTCGTCGATGGCGGCCACGACGCGGGCGCAGTTGTCCCGGTCGCGGTAGGTGAAGGAGTCGGCGACGCGCGCGGCATACACCTCCTCGACCGTGCACCCCCGGCGCAGCACGTCCTCCAGGGCGTCCAGCGTCTCCTCCACGGTGCGCACGACCGGGCCGTAGCCGTCCCGCTCGTAGTCGAACCACGACCGGGAGGCGTGGCCCGCCTCGTAGTCCGTCTCGTCGAAGCGGGTGTAGATGACGGGTGTGCCGAGGTAGGCGACGTCGAAGTGCACCGAGGAGTAGTCCGTGATGAAGGCGTCGCAGCCGCGCAGCAGATCCTGGAAGCTGGTGGCGTCGGTGTCGGCGACCGAGATCCGCCCCGACGACGCCACGGCCCCGTCGAAGGAGGAGGCCATGTTGTAGTGCGGGAGGAAGGTCAGCCGGAAGTCGTGCTCCTCGAGGATCCGGTGCAACCGCGGGCTGCCCAGGAAGCTGGTCATGAAGCGCTCGTAGGCCGAGCCCTCGAACGGGATCTGGCCCGGGTTGGGCCGGCCGCTGAGGCGGGGGACGAGGTACTGGCGCCAGGTGGGCATGAACAGCACGGTCCGGGTCGACGGCGCGGGGACGAGGCCGTCGTAGCGCGGCATGCCGATCTCACGCACCTGGTCGTCGTAGCCGGACACCGCGCGGATCGCCTCGCTCTCCCGGGGCATCACGGTGAGGATCAGGTCGTAGCCGGACAGGCCCCGCTTGACGGCGTTGGGGTTGAGGTGGACGCCGTGCTTGAGGTAGACCCGCAGCGCCCCGATCCGCCAGGCCAGGTGCTGGACGTAGCTCTCCTGGGTCCACTGGGTGGGTCGCAGGTAACGGATCGAGTAGGCGTTGGCCAGCACGTCCGCGTGGAGCATCAGCAGCTGGTGCCGCAGCGAGGAGTGGTCCACGACGTGGCCGAGCCCGGCGACGCGCTCGCGCTGCGGGCTGCCCCGGTCGATGACGTAGTAGACCTGCCGGCGGGGATCGGTCCGGCGCAGGTGCCGGAACAGGTGCAGGCCGTTGTCCTGGGCGGTGTCCGTGCGCTCGCCGACGAGCATGATGTGGCGGCCGGCGAAGAAGGGCAGGGTGGCCAGCCGCACCAGGCGCAGGGCCAGCATCCGACGGCTGGCGCGGCGGCGCAGCACGGACCCCAGGTCCTTGCGCACCATCGTGGAGTCCCAGCGCAGCCGGGCCGCGGCGCCCCGGCCCCGCTGCGTGGTCAGGTAGCTGACGCCGCCGCTGCGTGCGGTGTGCACGAGGAAGCGCACGACGGTGCCAGCGTCGCCGGCCACCGGCATGGTGACGGTGCGGGCGTCGAGGAGCGCCCCCTTGGACGGGCGGAGCCGGCGCGACACCCGCAGGGCCTCGACCTGGGTGTCCAGCTCGATGGTCAGGACGAAGGTGCCGTCGCCCGCCCCCTCCAGCGGCACGGCGGCGTGCAGGTTCTCCCACACCTCGTGGCCACGGTTGTCCACGCGGACGTCCAGACCGGCCGGCTCCGAGGTGACGACCGGCTCGCCGGCGCGGGTCAGGGCGACCCGGAACCGCCAGGGGGGCCGGTCCATCCCGGCCGGGAGCCTGACGGGGAGCCACACGAAGGCGTCGACCGCGCCGTGGGCAGGGTCGAGGGCCTCCAGCCGAGGCGTGGCGGCCTGCAGGCACAGCCCGCCCAGGTAGTCGGTGAACGGCCCGGGCCGGCCCCCGGTCGTGCGCAGAGCGTGCGCCAGGTAGGCCGCGACGTTCTGCGCACCGCTGTAGCGGCTCCACACGAGCACCGGCAGTGGCGCCCGCAGGCCGGCCTGGCGCAGCCGGGCCTCCTCGCGGACCACCGCGCGGCCGAAGGAGCGTACGGACCGGGTCCTCGGCAGCTCGGCGACCGTGACGCGGGCCGAGCCGGTCGCGACCGCGACGGCGCAGGCGGCCTCGGCCAGGTCGGTCTTCTCGTCACCCGCCGCCGCGACGAAGTCCACGCCCGGGTGCGCCAGCGCCGCGTCCTGCGCCTCGGAACGGATCCCGGCGGCGTGGACGACGGTCACCGGGACGCCGAAGAACGCCTCGTCGTCGCGGATCCGCGGCAGCGTCTCGCCGAGGCGCCCGGCGGCCGAGCCGGTCCCGACGGTGAGGACCAGGTGCAGGTCCCTCGGACGGCGTTCGAGGGGCACGGCCTCCGGCCGGGGCCGGGCCCCGGTGGCCGCCGGGGTGGTCCCGGTGGGTCCGCCCGGCGAAGGTTCGTGGTCCGGCCGGGGAGGGCCGACCAGGTCCGCGAGGCGCAGGAGGTCGGCCTCGTCCGCCGACACCCGGTCGGCGGGCAGCGCCTCGGCCAGCGCCGCCCGCACCCGCGGGTCCCCGGCCGCCCAGAGCGGCGGGACGCCGAAGGTCTCCCGCACCGCCGCGTCGCACGCCGCCACGTCGTAGGAGGGCCCGTCGGCGACCTCGTCGCCGGAGGGCGCGGCCTCGTGCGGGTCCCCCGGCGCCCGGTCGGCGAGGACGACCACCCGGTCCACGTCCAGCGTGCCCGGCGAGGCCGGGGCGAACTGCAGCACGTCCGGGGGGTGCACGAGGAGCAGGGAGACCGAGGCGAGCTGGTCGAGGGCGACGAGGTCGACGGTCCCGGCGTTGGCGAGGTCCAGGACGCTGGGGTGGAGCGGCTGGCGACGCACGGTGAGCCCCCAGAAGGACTCGCGGTGTGCGATCCCGACCCGGTAGCCACCCCCGGTGAGCGCGGCGGCCGCCTCGAGCAGCGCCCGCTGCGCCGCCCCGAGCCGGCGCCAGTCGCTGAGCAGCACCACGTCGTAGTGCGGGGGCCGCGCCGCGACCGAGGCCTGGTCCACCTGGAAGCGCTGGGGGACGGCGAAGCGTCGTTCGTCCGGGAAGCGCGGGAGGTACGGGTCGCCGCCGGCGGCGAGGTGGGCGTGCCACCGCTCGTAGGCCGCGCGGTAGACGTAGCGCGACACGTGGTGCCAGCCGGGCGTGAAGTCGGCCCGCGACAGCGACCCGCCCGCCATCCTGACCAGCGCCAGCGGCGCGGGCAGGTCTGTGGTGAGGGCTCCGGTCGCCAGCTCCAGCCGGCGACGGTACTCGGTGTCGGCACTCTTGCGCGAGCGGTCGAAGTAGCCGACGGCCGCCAGCGCCTGCTCCCGGCGGAACATCAGGGAGGAGGCGTTCTCCTGGCTGGTCTCGTAGCCGGGCCGCTGGAAGACGAGGTCCTCGCTGACGCGCAGGCAGAAGCTGCGGGTCGCCGGCGTCGAGGGGTCGGCCAGCAGCGCCCTCGCCTGCAGCTCGATCCGGCGCGGGTGCGACCAGTCGTCGGCGTCCTGCACGGTGACCAGCTCGCCCCGGGCGATGTCGAGGGCGGCGTTGCGCGCCAGGTAGGTGCCGCCGTTCTGGTCCATCCGGTGCACCTGGACCCGGTCGTCGAGCGCGGCGACCTGCCCCAGGACCTCGGCGTGACCGGTCGGGGACGCGTCGTCCATGACGAGGATCTCCAGGTTGCGCCAGGTCTGCCCGCAGATCGAGCGCACCGAGGTGAGCAGCTCGGGCCCGGGTCGGAAGACCGGCATGATCACGGTGACCAGCGGCCCGTCGACCACCTGGTCGTCCACGTCGCAGCGCAGGCCGTCGAAGGGGGTGACCGTCCCGCCCACCACCCGGACCGGCTCGATCCCGTGCTCGGTGAAGACCCCGTCGACCAGCCGCTGCCACCGCGCGGAGCGGGTGGGGTCCAGCAGCGACCCGTCCCTCCCGGTCCTCGCCAGGTCGATCTCGACGAACCGTCGCACCTCCGGCCGCAGGTCGGTCAGGTCCTTGCGCCAGGAGCGCAGCAGCGCTCGTTCACCGGCCGCCCAGAGCCGCTCGACGACGGTCTGCTGGGCCAGCGGCCCGGCCAGCGCGGCCTTCCCGTGCTGACGCCGCAGCTCGCGGAGGAGCAGCACGGCGTCGGACAGGTCGCGCTCGTCGAGGTTCTGCATGCCGACCGCCCTGGCCAGGCTCAGCGTCCACCCGACGTCGAGGGGGACCGTGTCACCGCTCCCCGACCGAGCGGCACGGACCACCGCGAGCAGCTCGGCGGCCGGCAGCCGGGCCGGTGAGGCGGCGAGCGCGAGCAGGTCGCGGGCTCCGCGCGAGCGCGTGCGGAGCACGGTGCGCGCGACGGCACGGGCGCCCCCGCGCTGCTCGGCGAGCTCGAGGAGACGGGCGGCGAGCTCGGGGTCCAGGGGCACCGCCTGCTCGTCGACGGTCATGGGTGGGGCACTCCTCGAGGGTCGCGGGCAGACGGTCGGCACCGCACAGTATGCACCTGCTCCCATCCCTTAGCCTGATCCCGACCGGCCGGTGACGCACGTCCCGGCGCCCCGGTCAGGACCGGATGAGGTGGACAGATGCTCGGTAGGACCCCGCGCCAGCGGGCCGTCGTCGCGGCCGTGCTGCTCGTGGCCGCCGCCACCGCCGTGGCGGGACTGCTCGGCCGCACCGCGCTCGCCGTCGTCGGGCTGGCCGTCCTCCTCGCGCTGAGCCTGCTCGTCGTCCTGGACCTGCGCAGCCGGACGGCTCTGCTGGACCGTCGCCTCCGGCGCGCCCCCGCCACGACCACCGGGTCCGCCGCCGAGCTGCGTTCCCGCGTCGCCGAGCTCGAGGAGCAGCTGGCGGCCGCGACCCGCGAGAACGCCCGCCTGGACGACCTCTCCCGCGCCTCCTACCGCCAGGCCATCCGCCAGCACGTCCGCACCTTCCGGACCGAGGACCGGCTGGGGCGTCCCACCAAGTCCGCCGCACTGCAGCTGCCGCACAAGCTGCGCACGCTCGAGCTGGCCGCGAGCCACGGCGTCGCCATCCCCGAGGTGTATGCGGTGTGGCCCGACGTCGACGCCATCGACCTGTCCTCGCTGCCCGACTCCTTCGTCCTCAAGGCGGACGGCGGGGCGGGCTCGGCCGCCGTCTTCCCCCTGCGCAGGCAGGAGGACGGCCGCTACCAGCTCGTCGGCGCCCAGGGGGAGGTCGACGAGGACGAGATGCGCGAGCGCATCCGGGGGCTCGGCCGCGCCGCCCGCCCGCCGTTCTTCGCCGAGGAGCTGCTCCACGCGGCCGACGGCGGGCCGATACCCGACGACGTCAAGTGCTACATGTTCTACGGCGAGGTGGGCCACGTCCTGGTCCGGCGGGTCGGCGAGCACGGCCGGGCCTCGACGATCCGGCTGAAGTTCGTCGACGAGACCGGCGCCGACTACGGCGTCGTGGCGCAGGGCCGACCGCACGACCCCTCCATCCCGGTGCCGGACGTGCTCCCGCAGATGGTGGAGGTGGCCCGGCACCTGTCCCGCGCGGTGGGGCTGCCGTTCTGCCGCGTCGACCTCTACGACACCTCCAGGGGCATCGTGCTCGGGGAGATCACCCGCGCCCCGATGGGCGGCAACGAGCGGTACGACGAGCACCACGACGAGCTCCTCGGCGAGCGCTGGCTGGACGGTGCCGCCCGGCTGCAGGCGGACCTGAGCGCCGGACGCCCGCCCGGCGCGCTCTTCGGCACGGTCGCCGACCTGCACCTCTACCCGCCGAGCGACCGCCCCCGCTCGCCGGCCAACTTCGGCCGGACCGTCGTCGACTGCTCGCAGTGGTGCGGCGTCACGCCGGCCGAGGCGGGCTGAGGACGACCGGGACCCCTCAACGCCGTCCGGCGCGCGCGAGCAGCTGATCGACCGCGCTGGCGAGCCGCTCGCCGTTGCACCGGTCGTCGTGGGCGAAGACCGACCGGACCCGCTCCTCGTAGAGCGGCTCGCGCACGAAGCCGGAGACGGCATACCGCTCCATCGCGGCGAGCGTGCCCTCGACGTCGCGGGTGACCGGCCCGAAGCCGTCCAGCTCCGTGTCGAACCAGGAGAAGGCGCTGTGCCCGGCGGTGTACTCGTCCTCGTCGAACTGGCAGTAGACCACCGGCGTGCCGACGTAGGCGACGTCGAACTGCACCGAGGAGTAGTCGGTCACCAGCAGGTCGCAGGACCGCAGCAGGCCGGGGATGTCGGCGGTGGGGGCGTCCAGCACGCGGACCCGCGCGGACCCGAGGTCGTCGGGGCGCAGCAGGGAGCCGAGGTTGTAGTGCGGGACCATCTGCAGGGTCAGGTCGTGGCGCTCGAGGAGCTCGGCCAGCCGCGGGCTGCCGAGCAGCTCGGTGATGAAGCGCTGGTAGGTCGACCCCTCGTAGGCCACCTTCGTCTCGTCGCTGCCGCTGAACAGGGTCGGCACCAGGTAGCGCCGCCAGGTCGGCATGAAGAGCACCGTCCGGCTGCGCCGCTGGGGACGCACGAGCCCGTCGTAGCGCGCCAGGCCGGTGACGACGACCTCGTCCCCGTAGCCGGACGTGGCCCGCAGGGCCTCGGCCTCGCGCTCGCCGACCGCGGCGAGCAGGTCGTAGCCGCCGTTCGCGCGCTTGACGGCGTAGGGGCTCAGGTGGACCCCGTGCTTGAGGTAGACCCGGTAGGCGCCGGTCCGCCAGGCCGCCTGCTTCATGTAGGCGCCGGGGTGCCACCGGCTGGGCAGCATGTGCTTGATCGAGTAGGCGTTGGCCAGCACCTGCGCGTGCAGCATGAGGACCCGGTGCCGCCACGAGGAGTGGGTGACCACGTTGCCCAGCGGCTCGACCGCCGCCCGCATCGGGCTGTCGGCGGTGATCACGTAGTAGACCGGCGCGTCCGGGCGGGTGGAACGGAGGTGGCGGAAGAACGCCAGGCCGTTGTCGCGGGCCGTCTCGGGACGCTCGCCGACCAGCCACACCGGGTCCCGTGGCACGAACGGCCGGGTCGCCAGGCGCGCCGCCCGCACCCAGGTGAAGCGCCGCGCGTGCGCGACGAAGGACACCTCGCGCAGCCACTCGGTGGCCGTCCAGCGCAGCCGGCCGCCCCGCGTGTCGGCGCCCAGCCGAAGCCGCACCGCCGGCCGGCCGGCGGTGGGGACCGCCTGCACCCACCGGTCGCGCCCGAGCCGGGTGCGTCGCGAGGACGCGAGCAGGCCCGCGCTCGGCTCGACCGGGTATGCCGTGGCGCCGGCCTCGTCGGCCGCGACCTCCAGGCGGACCGCCCCGTCGGGCAGGTCGGCGGCGGGCACCTCGAAGACCAGCTCGGAGCGTGTCCACTCGCCCACCGTGTTGACGCGGGGCCGGACCTCGGCGACCGACCGGACGACCTCGCGACCCCCTCGGGCGACCAGCCGGAGGACGTAGCGCTCCCCCTCCGGACGGTCCTCGAAGCGCAGCCGGACGGCGACCCGCAGGCGTGGCTCGCCGGCCGGCACGTCGAGGTACTCGCAGACGGGGTGCAGGATCATCGGGGTCACTCTATGGCCCGGTCCGCGACGGGCCGCGCCGGTCGGCGGCGCTAGCCTTGCCCCATGCCAGCGTTGCCGGTCGTCATCCTCATGACCAGCAACGGGGTGGGGATGGGCCACCTGTCCCGGCAGCTCACGACGGCGCTCAGCGGCACCAGGCGCATGGACGCCGTGCTCTTCTCGCTCTCCGGGGCGCTCCCGCGGGTGGCCGCCGCCGACCGCTCCGGCGAGCTTGCCGGTGCCCGGGCGCGCGGGATCCGCTACGAGTACTGCCCGAGCCGCGAGTCCGGCTGGCTCCCGGCGGGCGGCTGGCGCCGGGCGCTGCGCACGCGCTACCGCTCCTACCGGTGGCACCCCTACCTGCGCGACCGGCTGGTCTCGCTCGCCGCCGAGACGGGCGCGAGCGCGGTCGTCTTCGACGGCGTCGTGCCCTACGCCGGGCTGCTCGGGGCCCGCGAGATCATGCCCGAGGTGGGCTTCGTGTGGATGAGGCGGGGCCTGTGGCGTCCCGGGTCGCCGAGCGGCCAGCTGGCCGCCTCGGCCCGCTTCGACCTCGTGGTGCAGCCGGGCGACCTCGGCGGCGCGGCCGACCGCGGACCGCTGGCGGGGCGGACCGACGCCGTGCGCGTCCCCCCGGTGAGCCTGACCGACGTCCTGCCGCCCAGCACCCGCGAGGAGGCTCGCGCCGTGCTGGGGCTGCCGCAGGACAGGCCGGTGCTCCTGCTGGCGCCCGGCTCCGGCGCCCTGGGGTCGGTCGAGGAGGCCGCCGCCGTGGTCCGGCGGGTCGTGGCCGAGCGCGGGCCGGAGTGGGTCGTGGCCGTCACCCGGCAGTCGATCGCGCAGCACGCCGTGGGCGAGGACGGCAGCGGCGCGGGAGGGGCGGAGGTGGTCGTGCTCGACGACGTCTACCCGCTCGCCGCGCACCTGGCCGCCTTCGACGCCGCCGTGGGCGCGGCCGGCTACAACTCGGTGCACGAGCTGCTGGCCGCGGGCGTGCCGACGCTCCTGGTCCCGAGCGTGCACCACGTCACCGACGACCAGGAGGCCCGGGCGGCGGGGGTCGCCGCCCGCGGCGCCGCCCTCCTCGCCGGGGACGACGGGCTGGGGTCGGCGGTCGCCCGGCTGCTCGACCCCGACGTGCGGGCCGGGCTGCGCGCGGCGTGCGCCGCCCTGGAGCGGCCGACGGGTGGACGGGAGACCGCCGACCTGGTGGTGGACCTGGCGAGGAGGTCACGCCATACCCGACAGCCGGTGCTGCGCCCCGAGCCCCCGCGTCCCGTCCCCGACGCGCGCACCCCGGTGGGGCCGGGCACGGGCGTCGAGCTGCGGCTGACCGAGGAGGTGGAGGTGGCGGACGTGCGCGGCCCCGACCCCGTCGAGCACCTGCTGCCGGGCAGCTCGCCGGGCTACCGCGCCGCGCGGGAGCGCACCGCCGGCTGGCTCTACCGGAGGGCCTGAGCCCGGTCGCGGCGCTGCCGGCGGCGGGAGAGACGGCGGCGTGCGGCGCCCAGCGGTGCGCGCACGGCCGCCACCGCCGCGT
>QEUR01000342.1 GCA_003577095.1 Acidobacteriota bacterium | reverse complement strand
CAGGCCGGGCTGCCCGTCGAGGCGGGGGCCTGAACGTGGCCGTGTGGACCACGCTGTATGTGATGCGCGGCTGGGGCCGTCGTCGCTGGGCCGTCGCGGCCGCTGTCGCCGTTGCGACGCTCCTGCTCATCGCGCTGCCCACCGACCTGATCGACAACCCGATCTTCAGCCGGGACGTCCCGCCGACCTGGTGGGCCTGGCCCGCCCTGCTTGTGTCCTGCGTCCTGGCCGGACTGCTGAGCGCCACCTACGTACAGGCCCCGATCAGTGCCGGGGAGGCGGAGGCGGACAGGTCCCGGCGACGAGGGCTCGCCGGTGGCGTCCTGACCTTCTTCGCGGTCGGCTGCCCGGTCTGCAACAAGCTGGTCCTGCTGGCCCTCGGTTACGCCGGTGCCCTGACGTGGTTCCAACCGGTCCAGCCCCTTTTGCAGATCCTCGCCGTCGTGCTGCTCGCCCTGGCCCTCCTGCAGCGCCTGCGCGGAGAGCTCTCCTGCGCCGTGCCGACCACCCCCGGAAGGACCATCCGTGCCTGACACTCCCAACAGCGCCACCTCGCTCGCCCGACGGCTGGCCCTGCCCGCAGTCGTGCTGCTCGCCCTGGTGGCCCTTACGGCTTTCCTCTTCATCGGCGGGCAGGACGGCGGACAGGTCCAGGCGCAAGCCGGGTCGGGCCAGGACCCGGCGGCGGACACCGCTGCCAGCTCGGGGTCCTCCGAGCCGCAGGGCGAGGCGGACATGCCCGGGACCAACGCCTCCGAGGAGGAGATTCTCTCAGCGTTGGAGGGTCTTGCCCGCCGCCAGCAGGACGACCCGCTGGCGCTCGGGGCGGTCGACGCGCCGGTGGTCATGATCGCCTACTCCGAGTTCCAGTGCCCGTTCTGCGGCCGCTACGCCCGGGAGACTCAGCCGGAGCTGGTCGAGAGGTATGTAGCAGACGGGCTCCTCCGCATCGAGTGGCGCGACTTCCCCTATCTCGGGCCGGAGTCTCGGACGGCGGCACTGGCGGCACGGGCCGCCGGCGCGCAGGACCGGTTCTGGGCGTTCGAGGACGCCATGTTCGCCGACCAGCAGCCACCGAACAGCGGTCGCCTCACGCCGGAGTTCCTCGCCGACGTGGCCCAAGGCGCCGGCCTGGACCGGGACCGCTTCGTGCAGGACATGCAGTCCGAGGAGCTCGCGTCCGCCGTCGAGGCCGACTTCCAGGAGGGCCAGTCCATCGGGGTGACCGGCACGCCGGCCTTCCTCGTCAACGGGCGCCCGGTGATCGGCGCCCAGCCCACCGACGTCTTCGTGCAGGCGGTCGAGGACGCTCTGGCCGAGGCGGGAGCCGACCGGTGATGGAGGTAGGGCTGCCGGCTGCTCTCGTCGCCGGCGTGCTCAGCCTGCTCTCCCCGTGCAGCGCGCTCCTGCTGCCCTCCTTCTTCGCCTACGCCTTCGCCTCACCCGTGGCGCAGCTGGTCCGCACCACCGCCTTCTACGTCGGGCTGCTGCTCACGCTCGTCCCGCTGGGCATCGGTGCCGCGGCCGCGTCGCGCCTGTTCTACGGGCACCGGGACCTGCTGGTCACCACGGCCGGATGGCTCGTGGTGGCCATGGGTGTGCTGATGGTCCTCGGCCGCGGGCTGCGCGTGCCCTTCGCCGGACGTCTGCAGACGCTGGCTGCCCGCCGTACCAGCCCGAGGGCCGGACTGCTGTCCACGGTGCTGCTCGGGGCGGTTTACGGGCTGGCCGGGTTCTGCTCCGGGCCCGTGCTGGGAGCGATCCCGACGAT
>QEUR01000049.1 GCA_003577095.1 Acidobacteriota bacterium | reverse complement strand
GCCCGCCGGGTCGAGGGTGGGGGCGGCCGCGTCCGCGGTCGCCGTCATGTCCGCGACGGCGGCCCGCACGACGTCGACCGCGTCGGTCCGCACCCGGGCCCGCTCCTGCTCGACCACCTGCGCCGCGACGGCCTCCGGGTCGAGCCGGCGCACCAGGGCCTCGGCCGCCTCCGCCTCCGTCGCCGCCGACGCGCGCCGGCAGACCAGGCGCCCAAACCCCCAGCACAGGCCCATCAGCACCAGCCCGAAGACCAGCGTCGCGACCGACCACCCGTCGAAGGCCCAGCCGACACCCGCGAAGGCCGCGACCGCGGCCCAGCCCGTGGCGCGCGAGGCGAACCGGCCGACCGAGTACACCGCCACCACCACGGCCGGCAGCACCGCCGCGCTCTCGTTGGGCAGGCCGAGCAGCAGGACGCCGAGGTGCGCGAGGAGCACCGCGAGCGCCGCCGCTGCCGGGACGAGCCTGCGGCCGAGCAGCCCCGCGACGACGAGGGCCAGCGGCAGCAGGGTCCAGGCGCCCAGCTCCGGCCAGGCGCCGACCAGCAGCCACCCGCCCGCGGCAGCGGCGAGGACGGCCTCGGCCGGCCCCGGGCGACCGGCGACACGGTCGGTCCGGTGGTGCACCCTCATGAGCCGACTCTAGGACCGTGCCGCGCCGGCCGCGTCCGTCCTGCGGGGGACCCGGGCTCCCACCATCGGCGGGGGGCCGGGAGACCCGGCGCGACGGCATACCCGACCCGCGGCCGGGCGGGCAGGAGCGTCGCGGGGGATCACCGCGAAGGGGGCGCGGGGACATCGTCGGAGGTGACGGCGCCGACGGGGCTCCGCAGGGACCAGGAGGTCATGATGGGACGCAAGGCACTCACCCTCGGCGCGGTCGCGGTCGTCGCGACGCCGCTCCTGCTCGGGGTGGCGGACGAGCTGCGGATGCTCGCGGAGGGCTCGGGGTCGGCGACGGGAGCGGTGGACACCGGCTACGGCGTGGCGTCCGCGGTGGCCATGCTCGAGCGGGTCGGCGCCAACCGCGGGCTGTTCGACACGGCGGCGTGGATCGCATTCGCGGCCGCGCTCGTCGCGATCCCGGCGCTCGTGCTGGCGTGGCGGCTCGCGGTCGGCAGGTCGCCGAGGTGGGCGTGGGCGGGCGCGGTGCTCGCGGTCGGCGGGGTGATCGGGCAGGTCGCGCACCTGCAGGGCTACTTCGGGGTGGCGCAGGTGGCGTCCGGGCAGCCCGACCTCACGGCGGCCGCGACCTTCTGGCAGGAACTGTCGGGGACCCCGCTGGCCGCGGCGATGTTCGCGCCCTACCTGGTGGGGATGGCGCTCGCGGCGCCGGTGCAGGCCGTCGCGCTGCGCCGGGCGCGGGTGCTGCCCACGTGGGCGATGGTGCTGGTGATCGTCGCCACGGCGCTGATGGCCGTCGTCGGCTCCTCGACCTGGAGCTCGGCGGCCTATGCGCTGCTCGCGGCGGCAGGCTTCTGGCCCGCGGCGCGCGCCGCCCTGCGGGGTCGTGGTCCCGAGGGGGCGCTGGTCGGGCCGGTCGTCCCCGCACCGGCGCGCGCGTAGGACGAGCACGGACTGAGGGTGGGGTGCCGCCCGCGGCGGCGATCTTCTGCCACCATGAGGAATGGCCATCCCCACCGCCGAGCTGCACGTCCACCTCGAGGGCACCCTCGAGCCCGAGCTGATCTACCAGCTCGCCGAGCGCAACCGGGTCGAGCTGCCCTGGGCGGGCATCGAGGACCTGCGCACGCGCTACGACTTCACCGGCCTGCAGCACTTCCTCGACCTCTACTACGCCAACATGGCCGTGCTGCGGACCGAGGAGGACTTCGCCGACCTGACCCGCGCCTACCTGGCGCGCGCCGTCCGGGCCGGGGTGCGGCATACCGAGCTGTTCCTCGACCTCCAGGCGCACACCGGCAGGGGGGTGCCCGCCGAGGTGGTCCTGCGCGGCGTCGACGACGCCCTCGGTGCCTCGGAGGCGGAGTATGGCGTGAGCTCGGGCCTGATCATCACCCTCCTTCGGCACCTGCCGGGCGAGGCGGCCACGGAGGCGCTGCGGGAGGCGCTCGAGGTGGACGTGCGGCTGCTGGGGGTGGGGCTCTGCTCGGCGGAGACCGGGTCGGCCCGGCCGTTCCGGGAGGCCTTCGAGCTGGCCGCGGCGCACGGCCTGCACCGAGTGGCCCACGCGGGCGAGGAGGGGCCGGCCGCCAACGTCACCGAGGTCCTCGACGTGCTCGGCGCGGAGCGCGTCGACCACGGCATCCGGGCCCTGGAGGACGACGCGGTCGTGGAGCGGCTCGCCGCTGGGCGGGTGCCGCTGACGATGTGCCCGCTGTCCAACGTGCGGCTGCAGGTGGTCGGGTCGCTGGACGCCTACCCGCTGCGCGAGCTCACCGACCGGGGCGTGCTGGTCACGCTCAACAGCGACGACCCGGCCTACTTCGGCGGTTACGTCGACGACGTCTACCGCGAGACCGCCGCCGCGCTGGGGCTGGGCACGCAGGAGCTGGCGGCGCTGGCCCGCAACAGCATGGAGGCGTCGTTCGTCAGCGAGGTGCGGCGGGCCGAGCTGGTGGCGGAGGTCGACGCGTGGGAGGCGGGCCTGAGAGAGGCGTGACGCCCGCCCCACCCTCCGACCGGCGACACGGTCGGCCCCGACGACCTCTCGTCGCGCGGAGCACCAGCAGAGCTAGTCGAGGTCCTCGAGGTCGACGGACTCCACCAGCGCCCGCAGGTCGGGCTGCTCGGCGAGGTCGAGGGGCATCACCTCGTCGGCCCGTCCCCTGGTCTCCAGGAGGGTGTCCCGCCCGAGCTGCTCGACGACCTCCCACGCGCTGACGTCCTGCCACCGCACGCCGTCGAGCGCGGCACGGTCGATGCGGGTGGCCAGCACCGGCTCGGCGCGCGGACGACCGTACACGTCCGGCCCCTCGTCGCGCAGCACCACCACTGTGACGCGGGCGATCCCGGGAGCGACCGCGAAGGCCTCGCGGACGCTGACGAGGGCGTGCCCGGCGACGAGCTGCTGGTAGAGGTCCCACCGCCAGGTGGCCGACGCCTTGCGGAGCGAGGGGTTGCCGGCGGCCGTGACACCGGGCGTGTGGTCCGGGACCGCGTCCAGGCCGGGCACGAGCACCACGATGCTCAGTTCCGCGCCGTCGACGCCGACCGGCGCGGCCGGTGCGGCGTTGTCCTCGAACGAGGCCGCGACCTCCGTGAGGACGGCCTGCGGCTCGTTGCGCACCAGTGCCCTCCACTGTTCGTCGAGGCGGGCCTGCTCGGCCCGGTGGGCGGTCTGCGCCTTGGCAGCGAGCTCGGCCAGGCGCCGGTCGGCCTCGTCCGCCGCGCGGCGCCTGGCCGCCGCGCGCCTCGACAGCTGCCAGAACCAGGTGCCGCGCAGGTGCTCCCGCTCCAGGTCGGCGCGGAGCTCCTCCCGGTCGGGCAGCACCGGCACGGGGGCGCTGCGCGGGACGGCCGGGTCGAAGCGCTGCCGGTGCAGGTTCTCGATGAGGGCGACCTCCTCGGCCAGGAGGCGGACGCGTGCGGCCTTGGCCGTCGGCCGGACGACGGTCCCGGACGGTGCTGCCGGGCGCGCGTCGGGGCGCGCCCGCGACCGGCCCCGCCTGCTGCCGCCGCCCCCACCCAGCGAGTGGTAGTAGGTGAACGGTCCCGCGCCGGTCGAGACGCCCGTGCCCCCTCCGCCCACGTGCAGGCGTGCCTCGCGCGGACCCACGTGCGCGCGCAGCCCGCGGGACGAAGCCGACACCCGTAGGCCCGGTGCTACCCGGACCGAGAAGAACCCTGCCATGCCTCATCCCTACCAAAGGGTCCCGACAGCGGGTCGAACGCGCGGCGACGCCCCCGCCGCACGAGGCGACGGGGGCGTCATACCGGGCTGGCGCGTCAGCCCACCCGGACCGAGCGTGTCGCGGGTCGGGGGGTGGGGGCGGACCGAGCGTGTCGCCGGTCGGGGGGAGGGTGCGGACCGAGCCTGTCGCCGGTCGGGGGAGGAGGGGGGAGCGTGCGGACCGAGCGTGTCGCCGGTCAAGCCGGCGGGCCCCAGTCCGCGGTCGCCGTGACGTTGCCGTCCGCCCAGGTCCAGGTGATCCGCTCGTAGGCGAAGGACACGCTCTCCCGCGGCAGCGCGGCGCCCTCGCCCGTGTCGACCGCGATGTGGACGACGACCGCGCGGCGCAGCTCCACGGCATACACGGGGACGCGGCGCCCGAGGCCGTCGGCGCCGAGCACCTCCAGCTTCCAAGTCGTGAACACCGCGTTGGTGGCCCACGCCTCGGCGAGCACCGGGCTGGCGCGGTCGAGCTCCTTGGTGACCACGACGGGCCCGTGCCGTGGCGCGCCGCTGGCCTGCCCGGTGCTCGCGTCCCACGGCGTGCTGAGGGTGTGCCGCAGCTCCACCACCGCGATCGCGCCGCCGCCGCGCCGGTCGCCCCCGCGGACGGGGCCGTGCGGTCCGACGAGCGTCAGGGTCGCGTCCACGGCGCCTGACTCACGGCAGCGTGATGCCCTCGAGCGGGCTGGTGCGCACCCGCAGGACGGCGAAGTAGGGCCCGGCGGCCTGGTTCGCCGACGCGGCGGTGACGAACCCGTCGACGAGCGTGACCGGTGCCTCGGCCACCGTCAGGCCGACGCCGGTGCGGTTGCCGCCGCAGGCCAGCAGCTGCGTGTCGCTGACCACCTCGGTGACGATGTCGACGTGGCTGGACTCGTCGCCCTTGATGTTGTCGAAGGTGAGGGTGCTCGTGCCGGGACGGTTCTTGCACAGCAGGTCGCCGACCTCGGGGCGCACCTCGTCGAGCCGGTAGAGCCAGAACGGGTTCGCCAGGTTCCTGGCCACCCGGTTCTGCTTCGCGGCGAAGACGTAGCGCGCGTGCAGCGTGTGCCTGCCGAACGGGTCGCCGGGGATCCCGGCAGCGCGCTCCGCCTCCTGGACGCAGAAGCTGACGAAGCCCGCGCTCCAGGCGATCGCGTCGTCGGCCGCGTCCGCCGCCCAGGCGGCCGGGTCCTTCGCGTTGCCGGCCCGGCCGTAGGCCTCGAGGAAGGCCAGGACGGCGGGGTCGCTCTCGGGGCGGCCGGCCCACGCCGCGAGCTCGGCCCGGGCGGTGGCGGCGACCTCACGCTTGAACGTCTCGGCCTTGGTGACCCAGTCGCGGAAGAGGTCGACGACGTCGCCGACGCCGGGGATCGAGCCGAGGATCCCGCCGAGCGAGCCGGGCACCAGGTTGCCGACGGCGGCCGGGAGCGACCCGAAGGACGCCAGCTGCAGGGCGCCGACCGCCGAGCCCACGCCGGTGCCGCCGCCGAGGGCGACCTTGAGCCCGTCCGGCGTTGCGGTCACGTCGCTGCCCGGGGTGACCGAGGCGGTCTTCAGCAGGTCGCCCAGCCCCTTCATCCCGGAGCCGTCGCCGCCGAAGACCGGCATGGTCGAGGGGGCGGTGAGCTCGTCGAGGATCTTCCCGGCGGCCTCCTGCGCCTTCTCCGGCGGCACGGCCTTGGTGTCGGCGGCCTTCTTGACGGTGGCCAGCTTCTGGTTGGCCTCCTTGGTCTTCTGCGCGCTGGCGGCCATCTCGGCCATCTTGAGGGCGGCCGCCTGCTGGCCGAAGCTGGTCGCCAGCCCGGCCGCGGTCTGCAGGCCGGCGGCGGCGTTGGCCTGGGTGCCGGCCAGTCCGGCCATGTCGCGGAAGGCGCCGGCGTTCTGCACCGCGCCGAGCGCGCCGGCCAGGCCGGAGGGTGCGGGCGCGTCCGGCGCGTTCTGCAGGCTGATGATCGTCTGCGGGAAGGGCGTCGGCGCGGTCGCGACCGGCTCGGCGCGCCGCGACATCAGCAGCGAGGGGTCGAGGGAGCCCAGCTCGGGCTCCGCGTCCTCGAGCACCCAGTCCAGGTCGCCGTGGTGCTCCTCGAGGGCCACGCACGGGTCCATGACCGACTGCGCGTAGAGCCCGTCGGTGGGCAGCGCCACGTGCATCGGCTCGCTGCGCACGGCGTTGTCGGCGTACCACGCGTGCAGCTTGGCGGGGGTGTCGAGCCCGTCGATGCCGAGGAAGGCGCCCGCGGAGACGCGGAAGACCAACGAGTTGCCGATGATCGCGATCGGGTCGCGCTCGACGACCGAGGCGACGCTGATCCCGCTGGTGCCCGGGACGACCGCGCCGTCGACGAGCATGGCGACCCGGTTGCGGTCCATCTCCCACACGACGGCGCTGTCGTAGAACTCGACGTGCTCGTTGAGGTGGCCGAGCAGGTCCTGGACCGCCTTGACCATCTCCAGTCGCTCGTCCCGCAGCTCCCACGCGTCGGGCGGCTCGGAGCCCGACGCGCCCTGCGGGTCCACCACGCCGGTCTGCGCGGAGACGAGGTCGTCGCTGCCGGCGGCCACCCGGACGCTGCGCCGGAAGTGGTCGGTGTCGTAGGTGTAGCTGAAGGAGGTGACGTTGGCGACCGAGCCTGGCGTGAGCGGGCGGGTGGCGACCACGTGCAGGTCGGTCAGCATCCGCCGGGTGAGCAGCTGCCCGGCCGGCGGCCGGGCGGTGAAGTCGACCCGCACGCTGCCGTTGAACTGGTAGCGCGAGGCCAGCGTGAAGTCCGCGGTCAGGGGGGTCCCGCCCGCGGTCAGCAGCAGCGTGTCGACCCAGCCGGCGGCGATCCGCGGCGCCTGCTCGGCCTGGAACCACGCGTCGCGCGCGTCGTCGGCGAGCTGGCGCAGCCGGCCGAAGATCGACAGCGCCGGGCTGCCCAGGAAGGGCCGCAGCGGGGCCCAGGGCAGCTCGTCGAAGACGTCGAGGGCCACGTTGGGGCGCTCGACCCCCAGCCGGATGGTCATCGACCCGCGAAGCTGCCGGACCGGCTGGTCGGCCCGCGCCCCGGCGGGGACCGCCGAGCCGGAGAAGCCGGTCGACACGTCGCGGAGGTAGGTCAGCGCGGTGGCGTAGCGCGGGTCGCGCAGGTTCTTGCGGATCGACTCCCGCCACCGGTAGGCGCGCGCGAGCGTGAACGGCTTGACCGCGAACGGCACGAAGAGGCACTCGCGCACGCCCGCGAAGTCGGTCTCGAGCTTGAGGTGGCGCAGGATCTGGTAGTAGATGACCGTCAGCGAGTGCGCGTAGTTGGCGTTGCGCACCAGCTCGACCGTCCCGGTGGTCGTCTCCTCCTGGCTGACCTCGGTCACCACGACGCTGTCCAGCTTGCGCCGCGCGTCGGCGAACCGGCGGATCGTGTCCCGCAGCCGCTGCTCCTCGGCGGCCCGCGTCTGGCGGCCGCCCGACTGCGACGACGCGCTCTGCGAGCCCGAGTGCGCCCCGCCGCCCCCGGCGACGAAGCCGGGCATCGCGAAGCCGAAGCCCCCCGCCGCCGCGGTGGTGCTCGAGGAGGACTCGCCGCGCGCCCACTCCGACAGGCTCGCCTCGACCTCGTCGGTGTAGGTGCGGTCGCGGGCGACCTGGTCCACGACCTGGTCGACCAGCTGCGTCGACTCCTCGCGCCGGGTCCGCTCCAGCCGCTCGAACTCGATCTTCTGGATCCGCTTCACCTGCCGCGGCGCCAGGGTGAGCGAGCGCGCGACGGTGCCGAGGGAGTAGCCGTTGGAGCGCCAGCGCATGCGGTACTCCAGGATGTGGCCGCGCGCGACCGTCGCCGCCTGGTAGCGCGACGCGTCGCCCTCCCAGTCCAGCGGGTGGGCCGCGTCGACGACGTGCCGGCCGCCGCCGATGCGGACCAGGCCGTCGAGGTAGTCGGTGGGCAGCGAGGGCCGCACCACCGACGTCGCGCGCCCGACGAGGTCGGCCAGCGGGAGCCTGACGTCGACGTCGAGGGCGCCCCGGCGCAGCCGCGGTATGTCGTCCTCCTCCCGGGTGGCGACCACCGGGTCGTAGTCGAGCACGGGGAAGGACGGGAAGCGCCGCGTCGGCTCGGAGCTCAGCGCCGGCTGCTCCGCGCGGAGGATGACGTGGAAGGCGCGCTCCCCGAGGATCCGCTCCGGGCTGGAGAACGGGGAGCAGAAGGCGCCGGGGTCCTCGCCGTAGACGTCCGGGTTGTCGGCCAGCTCGCGGTCGCCGGTCGCGAACGGGGTCCGGCCAGCGGGCGCGTCCCCGCGCGGGGCCGCCGCGAACGGCGGCAGCGGCAGCGCGAGCAGCTCCGGCCGGTCGGTGCCGAGGTCGTCCTCGACCGCGCCGAGCGCCACGTTGGACCCGTCGGCCAGCCACCAGA
This sequence comes from Acidobacteriota bacterium, assembly GCA_003577095.1. GTDB lineage: Bacteria > Actinomycetota > Actinomycetes > Actinomycetales > Dermatophilaceae > Ornithinicoccus. Next base: position 6,620 of record QEUR01000049.1, on the reverse strand, counting down.
GCCAGGACGAGCCGGGCGTGCGCGGCATACCGAGCACGAAGCCGCCGTCCACGCCCAGCGGGACCGGCGCCCAGGGGAGCGCCTCGAGCGCCGGGAGGGTGGCGGGCTGCACCTCGGCGGAGGTGGTCTGCGGCTGGGGCAGCCGGAAGACGTCGTCGAGCCCGAGCGCGGTCCAGTCGGCGACGGGGAACGGGGCCACCCGCAGCCCGGCGCTCGCGAAGCGCACCGGCACCGTCCCGACCGGCACGAGCCTGGCGCGGCGCACCACCGGCGGCTCCTGCACGTCGGCCTCCAGCTCGGGCTCGGCGAGCGCCTTGACCTCCTCCTCCGTCAGGCCGACCTCGACCTTCTCCTTCAGCGGAGCGTCGAGCACCCGCCGCAGCCGCACCGACCCGGTGGCGCCGAGCACGTGGAGCACCGCAGGGGCCTCCTTGTCGGCGTCGGTCAGCACGACCGTGGCGCCGAGGTCGGGGTCCAGGTCGGCGGTGACGACGTCGACGACCCGGGAGGCCTCCCGACCCGCCTCGTCGTCGGCCGGGACGAGCCGCGTGTATGCCGTCTCCACCGTCCGGCGCGGGAGCTCGCCCCGGTTCCCGTCGGGGAGGGTCACCAGCAGCGTCACGTCAGGCATCGCGGTCTCCTTCCGGCACGGGCGCGCCGCGCGTCCGGACCACACCAGGGTCCTCCCGTCGGTCGGCGGGGCGCATCGGTGGAAGTACCTACGGGCGGGCGGCCGGGCTGCCCCCGCTCTGGATCTGGTGCAGGGTGGTGGGATGGCTAGCCAGAAGGCGGTGAAGTGGAACCAGCCCTTCTACGGCGCCCACGAGGACAGGTGGTTCCTGTCCTTCCGCTGCTACACGAAGTACGTGCAGGTGCAGTTCTGGCAGGGCACCTCGCTCGAGCCGGTGCCGCCGAAGGCGTCCAAGCACGAGGAGGTGCGCTACCTCGACATCCACGAGGACGACGAGCTCGACGAGGCGCAGCTGCGGTCCTGGGTCGAGCAGGCCAGCAGGCTGCCCGGCGCCAAGGTCTGACCCCGACGGGTCCTCCGCGTGACAGGATGGTGGGGTGCACCTCACGTCACCCCAGGCCGACCTCTTCACCGCGCTGGTCGGTTTCGACGAGGAGGGCGCGATCCGGCTCCTCGACCAGTTCCGGGCGAGCGAGGGGCTCGGCGCGCTGGTGGGTGACCTGGTGCTGCCCGTCATGCGGGAGATCGGCGAGGGGTGGGAGCGCGGGGAGGTCTCGGTCGCCCAGGAGCACCTGTCCACCCAGCTGGTGCGGTCCTACCTCGACGGGCTGCGGCGGCCCCCGGTCGTGGGCGGCGCCGAGGCGTGGCTGGCCTGCCCGCCGCGCGAGCTGCACGACCTGCCGCTGCTGGCGCTCGGCCTGCTGCTGTGGGAGCAGGGCTGGCAGATCAGGTTCTTCGGCGCCAGCACCCCGCTGCACGACCTGCTGCGCGCGGTGCGGATCGCCCGGCCGGCCCTCGTGGTGGTCTCCGGCGACGAGCCGCGCCACCTGCGCTCGGCCGCCGTCGCGCTGGACCTCATCGCCGCCGAGACCGACCTCGTCCTCGGCGGCCGCGCGGCCGAGCAGGTGGGCGCCGAGCTGGCCGGGCGGCTGGCGCCGCCGGACGTCGTGCGCGCCGCCGAGGACCTGGGCGCACTGCTGCCTGCTGTCAGGGCCGGCTGAGAGGGCTCGCGCCCCGTCGGTCGGGCACCGGGTCTGCCGGGCGTCCGCGTCTGCCGGGCGCGCTGGCTCGGCCCCTCGCTCCGCGGCGATGTCGCGGATCGTCGAGCTGGGTCGCGCGGCTCAGGCGGCGCGGTCCTCGGCCACCATCTCCCGCACGGCGGGCGCGACCTCGGCGGCGAAGGTCTGCGTCGTCCGGGTGTCGTCGGAGGCGAGGACGAAGCCGCTGGTGCCGTAGGTCAGCGCGACCTCGGCCAGCTCCTCCGCCCACTGGCTCGGCGGTCCCTGGAGGAAGCCGCCGCGCTGGGCGGCGAACCGGCCGCCGATGTTGAGCAGCCGCCGCACGTCGGCGGGCTGCCGGCCGGCCTGCACGGCCGCCTCGTCGATGCGCCGGTTCATGTCGGCCAGGTCGCCGACCCCGCCCTCCAGGTAGGACAGGGACGGCAGCCACCCGTCGGCGGTGCGGCCGACGAGGCGCAGGATGCGCGGCTTGTAGGCGCCGACCCAGATCCCGATCGGGTGCGCCGGCGCCGGTCCGCGCCTGGCGCCGTGCACGTCGTAGAACTTCCCCCGCACCGAGAGCACGCCGCGGTCGTCGGTGTCCCAGATGCCGCGGATGATCCGGATCGCCTCGTCGAGGGCCTCGATCGACTCCCCGGGCGTGCGCCGCGGCCCGCCCATCGCGGCGATCCCGTCCCAGAAGCCGCCGGCGCCCAGGCCCAGCTCGACCCGGCCGCCGCTGAGCAGGTCGAGCGAGGCGGCCGCGCGCGCGAGCACCGCCGGCGGGCGCAGCGGCAGGTTGTGGACGTTGGCGGCGAGGCGGACGCGCGAGGTGCGCGCGGCGGCATACGCCATCAGCGTCCACGTGTCGTGGAAGCGGGAGACGTAGGGGTGGTCCTGGAAGGTGACCAGGTCGAGCCCGGTCTCGTCTGCGACGACCGCCTGCTCGACGGCCTGGTGCGCCGGGTGGCTGGTCGGCGTCACGAAGGTGCCGAAGAGGAGGTCGTGGCCGTAGTCGGTGGTCATGATGCGCTCCTGGTGTCGACGGGGGCGATGCTGAAGTTGTCGCGGAAGAGGTTGTCCGGGTCGAGCTCGGCCTTGAGCCGGCGCAGCCGCTCGAGCGTGGCCGGCGGGAAGGCGTCGAGGACGCGCGCGGGGTCGGGGTCGCTCTCGAAGCTGAGGTAGAGGCCGTCGGCCTGCTCGCGCACCGGGGTGAACCAGCGGTCCAGCAGGCCGGGGTCGGCGCCCATCACGGTCAGCGAGAAGCCCGCGTCGCGGTGGGCGTAGGCGGTGGCGTCGGGTGGCACGTCGGCGATCGCGCCGCCGACGGAGCGGATCTGGTACCAGTGGCTGGCGCCGCTGGCGATCAGGTCGGCCGATGCCTGCGCGAATCCGGGCGTGATCTCGCGCACCAGCACCGAGCGGGAGACCGGCTCCCCGCGGCCCGCGTGCGGCGCGTCGGGGAACATGTTCATCACCGCGGCGTAGGGCGCGACCACCACCTGCTGCTGGACCAGCGGCGCGATCTCGGCGAACGGCTGCAGGTCGGCGACGATCTCGTCGGGCACCGAGGAGTCGACCATCGCCATCACCCGCGCCATGCCCTGGCCCAGGACGAGGAAGGGCGTGGTGCGGCGCGGCGTGGCCTGGACGACCCGCCCGAACTCCTGCAGGTATGCCGCGGGGTCGGCCACCTGGAACGCCAGCTGCGCCCACCCCACGTCGCCGACCTCGTCGACCTGGAACTCGAAGGCGACCGCGATCCCGAAGTTGGCGCCCGCCCCGCGGACGGCCCAGAACAGCTCGGGGTGCTCGGTCTCGCTGGCCCGCACGAGGCTGCCGTCGGCCAGCACCATCTCGACGGCGCGCAGGTGGTCGATCGTCAGCCCGTGCTGGCGGCCGAGGAAGCCGATGCCGCCCGCCGTGGCCAGGCCGCCGACGCCGACCCCGCCGTAGTCGCCGGAGCTCAGCGCCCACCCGTGGGGCGCCAGGACGGTGGCGACGTCGCGCCAGCGGGCGCCGGGGCCGATCCGGACCAGCCGCTCTGTCTCGTCGAGGACGGTGATGTCGTCGAGCCGGCCGACGTCGACGACCAGGCCGCCGTCGTTGGTGGAGCGGCCGCTGATGCCGTGGCCGCCGCTGCGGATGCCCAGCGGCAGGTGCCGGTGGGCGCGGGCGAAGGCGACGGCGTCGACCACCTCGTCCACGGTCCGGGGGCGCAGGACCAGTCCCGGGTCGCCACCTCGCAGGTATGTGGACCGCACCCGTCCGAAGGCGCTGTCACCTGGCTCGACGGCCGCCTCGGCGAGGGACTCGGGGACCTCGTCGTAGGCGATGCCCAGGCGTCGCCGCGCGCGGACCTCCGCGCGGCGGACCGGGCGGTCGGAGAGGGCGCCTGGGGGGAGCGCGGCCTCGACGCGCTCGCGGACGGCGGGGGCGATGCGCTCGAGGAGGTAGCGGTCGCGGGCCGTCAGGCCCTCGGCGCCGTCGACGGTCAGGACGAAGGTGCTGACGCCGTGCTCGAGGGCGAGTGCTGCCAGGGCGTCGACGTCCAGGGGGCCGATGTCGGCTGCGTCGGTGCCGTCGGTGCGGCCGGTGCGGTCGGCGCCGTCCGTGGGCAGGACGACCATGCGGCGGATCTCGCGAGGGTCACGACCGGCGCCCCGGGCGGCTGTGTCGAGGGTGTCCATGAGGTCGGCGAGCCCCGCCACGCCGACGTCGGCGAGGTCGGCGGCCCACCCGTCGGCCACGCGGCCGGCCAGGGCCGCGGCGGCGGGGGACGCGCCGTGCAGCCAGACCGGGACCTCGCGGTCGAGCGCGGGACCAGGCTCCGCGCCACCCACGCGCTGGTGAGAACCGAGCGCGGTCACCCGGAGACGGGAGGTGTCCTGCATGGCCCGCAGGACTGCGACGGTCTCCTCGGCCGCGGCCAGCTCCTCGGCGGTCCCTCCGGCGGCCAGCGATAGCAGCGCCCGGTCGCCGGAGAGCAGCTGCAGGCTGGCGGCGGCACGCGCCAGCGTCGAGGCGGGCCGGGCCAGCGGGTCCAGCCGGCTCGCGCCCACCTGGGCGGCGGCGGTGCGACCGGCCGTCCAGGTCGCCAGGCTCCACGCGTCGATCCCCGCCTCGTCCGCGGTCTCGGGAAGGAGCACGAGGTCGGCGCCGAGCTCCTCGGCGAGCACGGCCGCCTCGACCGCGGTGCCCGGGGAGGCCGCGTCCGCGCGGACCTCGACGCCGAACCGGAGCGGGTGGCCGTAGCTGGGCAAGGTGAACTCCTCACGATGACAAAGGAAGATGATGCGTCAACAACGCTACGGCATCGGAAAATCCCGCACGGGACGCCGTGCGAGGAAGCTCGACGCAGGCCCTAGAGGCGGGACACGGCGCAGTACCGCCGCGCGGTGCGCACCAGCCGTTGGTCGGTCGTCACGAGTGGGGCGTCGAGCCCAGCAGCGAGCGTGACGTAGCAGGCCTCGTAGGCGGAGATGTCGGAGCGCGACAGCCACAGGGCACGTGCGGTCGGGGACAGCGGGTAGAACTCGATCGCCAGGTCGAGCAGGTCGTCCACGGACTCGGTGGCCCGCTGGTCGCTGAGCTCTCCCCGGAGCACGAAGCGGCGCAGGACCTGCAGGACCTCGACGGTGAGCAGGTCTGGTGCGTGCACGTCGTGGGCCGTGATGAGCTCTTCGACCTGCCGGCAAGCGCCACGCCTGAGCAGCAGGTCGACCGTGGCCGAGGGGTCGAGGACGATCATGCGCCTTCGCGACCGGCGCGCAAGGCGTCCGCCGAGGACTCCTCGGGGGAGACGGCGTCCCGGCCGGCGATCCTGGCGAGCACCTCCGCCTTCGGCGGTCGTCCCATGAAACGCACCAGCTCGGCCAGCAGCAGGTCGGAGACGGTCCTTCCTTCGAGCGCCGCCCGGGCACGCAGCCGCCTGTGCAGCTCCTCCGGCACGTTCCGGATCTGGACGTTCGACATGCGATGAGCATAGTCACATGTGCGAAGCATGTTCGTCCCAGAAGCCCGAGTCGCCCTCGTCCCAGTCGTCCTCGTCCCACTCCTCGTACCAGTCGTCATCGAGCTCCTCCCGGAAGAGCGCGGCGCGAGTCGTCGAGGTCGTGAGCCCGGGGTGGCGCACCGTGTACCAGGCGTCGTCCTCGTCCTCCCAGCCCAGCGCGCGCAGCAGGCGCCGACCGTCGTCGACGTAGCAGGTGTCCTGGCCGAGGCGGCCCAGGAGCACCTCCGGGCGCAGGCTGATCGGCGTGAAGCACCCGTTGATCTGCCCGACCGCCCACACGGCGGCCGCGGCGGCGCGCCGGGGCGGCAGGTCCAGCAGCAGGCGGAGATCAGCGGCGGCAGCCATGGCGGTGAAGCGGCGCAGCGAGGTGCGCAGCTCGACACCGCCGATCGAGAGCGCGACCGGCTCGGCGAGGTCGAGCACGTGGTCGACGACTCGCCTGCCGGTGGGCGCCAGCTGAGTCGTCGAGCGCCCCTCGCCGGGCAGGGGATCCGTGCCGAGGGCGAGGACCACGTCGAGGTCCGGCACGCGGTCCTCTGCGTCCCGGTCCAGCTCCAGAAAGCTCTCCTGGCCGTGGGGATGGCCATGTCCGAGCGCGTCGATGAACCGCTGGAGCTCGGCGAGGTGCTCATCGACAGTCATCCCGTTCTTCAGGACCCGGGGGGTCCGTGCCGGGGGCGCAGCCACCCGCCCGGCGACTTCCCGCCGGCGGCGTTGCAGCCGCCGGGCGTTCTTCTCGGCCCGTCGTCGTCCCATTGCCCCTCCTTGGCTCCGGCCAGTTGTCCGTCGTGCTCGACGCTAGGGATGTCGAGTTCCCACAGGCGCACGGTCGGCCGACACCTGTGGACGACGTGACCGACCCCTGGGCCGTGTGGACAAGATGCCGACACCGCGCAGCGCATCGCGTGCCATGGCC
>QEUR01000048.1 GCA_003577095.1 Acidobacteriota bacterium | reverse complement strand
CGGTGCTGGGGTTGAGGGCTTCGTAGGTCATCCCGTTGCCGGCGTAGATGCCGACGTGGTACCAGTCGTTGTAGAAGACGAGGTCGCCGGGCTGCGGGTCGGACACGGGGGTGACGGCGGCCTTCTGCCCGGCGACGGTGCGGGGGATGTCGATCCCGGCCTGCTTGAAGACCCACCAGGTGTAGGCAGAGCAGTCGAAGGCCTGGGGCGGGGTGCCGTAGAGCACGTAGGGGTAGCCGACGTAGCTCGCCGCGATGTCGAACAGCGAACCGCTGACGGGGGCCGGCGCGGTCTGCTGCACCGGCGCGGGAGCGGCGGCAGGCTCCGGCTGCGGAGCGGGTGCGGCCTGCTGCGGCTGGGGGTCGTCCGCGGGCTGCTCGGTAGGTGGCGCCGGCGCCTGCGGAGCGGGTTCCTGCACGGCCGGCGTGACGGACGGGTGCTCGTGCTCGTCCACGATGGTGGTGCCGGTGAAGGAGGAGTGCCCCAGCAGCGTCTCGACCGGTTCAGCGTGGTCGGGGGCGCTGCGGGCGATGCTGCGGTCAGCGGCCGGTTGGGCCCGCAGCTCCGCGAGGGACTGTCCGCCCAGCCGTTCCAGGGCTGGGTCGGGATCGCTGCGGGAGCGGTCGAGGCGAAGGGGCGAGGGCTCCTGGGGTGAGGTGAGCTCCTCGGCGCTGGGCTGGGTCAGCGGCGAGGCTGACGCGGCCGTGACGGTACCGACGGCGAGGCCGCCGACCATCAGGACGGCGGCGCCGGTACGGGGGAGCGCGCTGGGCGCACGGTGCTTGCCGGTGGACTTCATGAAACCTCCGGGTCGTACAGGACGACCTGGTCAGGGACAGGGACAGGGACAGGGACAGGGGTGTCCCGCTGCGCCGCCGCGGGACACGGGTGCGGCGCGGGCAGCGGGTCCTACGCTCCGTGCTCGATCTTGGAGTCTGGGACCGGTTGTGTTGAGATTTGATGGAGATGCAGGGTCAGGCGGTGGGGGTGTGGTCCTCGCCCCGGTGGGTCCGCGTGGCGGCCGGAAGACTCACGCTGAAGGTGGCACCCCGCCCGGGCCCGTCGCTGGTCGCGGTGATGGAGCCGCTGTGGGCGTCGACGAGGGCCTTGCTGATGGTCAGGCCGATGCCCGAGCCCGAGCGGTCGCGGTCGCGTGCGCTGTCGCCCCGGTAGAACCGTTCGAAGACGTGGGGCAGCTGGGCGGTGGGGATCCCTTCACCGTCGTCACGGACGGTGAGCACCACCTCGGGACCGTCGCGGCGGGCGGCCAGGGACACGGTGCCGCCGGCGGGTGTGTGCCGCAGCGCGTTGCTGAGCAGGTTGGTGAGCACCTGGCCGATCCGGGTGGGGTCGACCTCGACGACAGCCTCAAGGGCGCGGGAGGTCTCCAGCTGCAGGTGCACGCCCTTGGTCGCGTACGGCTCGCGCAGGGCGTCGGCGGCGGCGGCTAGGAGCTCGGCCGCCCGGACCGGGCGGCGGTCCAGGAGGAGGCGCCCCTCCTCGGCCCGGGACACCTCCTCGATGTCGTCGGCCAGCCGGGCCAGGCGGGCGGTCTGCTCGGCCAGCACGGCCCTGGCTTCGGGTCCCAGGTCGATGACCCCGTCGGTGAGGCCCTCGTGATAGGCGGCGAGGGTCGCGATCGGGGTGCGCAGCTCGTGCGCGAGGTCGGACAGCAGGCGACGGCGGGTGTCCTCGACGCCTTGCAGGCGGTCGGCCATGACGTTGAAGGCCGCGGCAAGCGTGTCCAGCTCGGTGCCCGAGCCGGCGATGGCGACCCTTGCGGCGTAGTGACCACGGGCCAGCTCGCGGGCGGCGTGCGTCAGCTCGTTCAGGGGTCGGCGCAGCAGCCGCGCGAGCACCCAGGTGACGGCGGCGGCCGCCACGACGGAGATGAGCAGTCCCCAGCCCAGGGAGATCAGCGAGGCGTCCCGGTAGGCCAGCTCGATGTGGACCACCTCGGGGGAGTCAGCGGGGTGACCGGTCTGCAGCAGGTGGTCGTGGAAGATGCGCGGCCCGACCACCGCGGCGACCAGGCCGACCGTGAGAGCGCCGGCCAGCAGGACGATCGTCTGGCCGATGAGGATCCGGGTCGCCAGCCCCTGGTGCATCGCCGGTCGGCGGGGCCTGCTCATCCCTGGCCCATGCGGTAGCCGACACCCCGCACGGTGGTGATGTATCGGGCCGTCTCCGGGTCGTCGCCGAGCTTGCGGCGCAGGTGGGCGATGTGGCTGTCGACCAGGTGCTCGTCGCCGACCCAGCCGCCGCCCCACACCTCCTCGATCAGCTGGCGCCGGGAGAAGGCGTTGCGGGGCCGGGAGGCCAGTGTGATGAGCAGGTCCCGCTGGATCGGGGTCAGGTCGACCCGTTCACCGGCCAGGTGGACCTCGAGGCCGGCGGAGTCGATGTGCAGGTCGCCGAAGACCCAGACCGGTTCGTGGGCGTAGGCGCGGGCCGCCGCGCCGGTGCGGGGGCGGCGCAGCACGGCCTGCACGCGCGCGACGAGCTCGCGCACGCTGAACGGCTTGGTGAGGTAGTCGTCGGCGCCCACGGACAGGCCGATGAGCCGGTCGACCTCGTCGGTGCGGGCCGTGACGACCAGAATGTAGCAGTCGGAGAAAGTCCGGATCTGCCGGCACACCTCGATGCCGTCCAGCCCCGGCAGGCCGAGGTCGAGCACGACCACGTCGGGGGTGTGCTCGCGCACGGCGCTCAGGGCGTCCGGTCCGGTGTGGACCACGGTCGTCTCGTACCCGGCCTTGGTCAGGTAGGCCGCGACCATGCCGGCAAGGGCGCGCTCGTCCTCGACGACCAGGACCCGGGCGGCCGGTTGGGGGGTGCTTGCAGGTGCCATGCCCGCATCCTCCCCCACCGGCCACGGACCGCCGACGGCCCGAGGGTCGCCCGGGCCGAGAACTCCACCAAACCTCCATGAACTGCGCGTCCGGTGCCAACGACCGGGGGCAAGACTGCTGCGTAGTGGCAACCGGAGACGGGAGGTCGACATGCTGACGCACAGCATGGGCTGGGGCATGTGGCTCCTGATGGGTGTGAGCACGGTGGCGTTCTGGGCCCTGGTGCTCCTCCTGGTACGGGCGCTGCTGAACGTGCCTCGGGCGCCGTCCCCAGACTTGGCCGGACCCGTCCTGCTGCTGCAGGAGCGCCTGGCCAGGGGAGAGCTCACCCCCGAGCAGTACGAGCAGCACCGTCGCCTCCTGGTCGACGGCCGCTGAGATGCCCCGACCCTGCCTGGAAGGACCCATGATCTACCCCTCACGACGCCAGCTCCTCGTTGCCGGCCTCGGCCTGGGCGCCTCGGCGACCCTGGCCGCCTGCTCCGGGGGCGCCTCGACGACCTCGCGCCCGGCTGCCGCCTTCCCACCCCCTGGCCCGGTGCCCCCCTCGCCCGGGCAGTCCGTGGTGAGCACCCGCCTGACCGCTGCTCCGCTCACCCTCGACCTGGGCGGCAGGACGGTGCAGACGTGGGCCTACGGGGACACCGTCCCCGGCACGGCCTTAAGGGCGACAGCCGGGGACCTGCTGCGGGTCACCCTGGACAACCAGCTGCCGACGGACACGACCGTGCACTGGCACGGCATCCGGCTGCGGCCGCAGGCCGACGGCGTCCCCGGCCTGACGCAGGACCCGGTCCGGACAGGGGAAAGCTTCCTGTACGAGTTCACCGCCCCCGACCCGGGCACCTACTTCTTCCACCCGCACGTGGGCACCCAGCTCGACCGCGGCCTGTACGCGCCGCTGATCATCGACGACCCCGCCGAGCCGGGCGACTACGACCTGGAGTGGGTCGTGGTCCTCGACGACTGGATCGACGGCACCGGCACAACCCCCGAGGAGGTGCTGGAGCAGCTGGTCGCCGACGGCGCCTCCGGCACAGGCGGCATGGACCACGGGGCGATGGCCGGCATGGACCACGGCTCGATGTCCACAGGGTCGGGTGAGGCGCCCTGGGGCACCGACACCGGTGACGTGAGCTACCCCCACTACCTCATCAACGGCAAGCTACCCACCGACCCTGCGGTCCTGCAGGGCCGACCCGGGCAGCGGGTGCGGCTGCGTGTCATCAGCGCCGCCTCGGACACCATCTTCGCGGTGGCCCTGGGCGGGCACCGCATGACGGTCACCCACACCGACGGCTGGCCGGTCAGGCCCGTGCAAACCGACGCCTTCTACATCGGCATGGGCGAGCGGTACGACGCGGTGGTCACCCTGGGGCCGGGTGTCTTCCCGCTCGTGGCCCGCCCGGTGGGCAGGAGCACCGGCGGGCAGGGGCTCGCGGTGGTCCGCACCGCCACCGGTGCCCTGCCCGCGGCCGACGTGAACCCGGACGAACTGGACGGGCAGGTCCTGACCGGGTCCCAGCTCGAGCCGGACGACGCCGCCCGGCTGCCCACCAAGGCTCCCGACGCCACGGCGGCGCTGAGGCTCGGCGGGACGATGGCGCCCTACCTCTGGACCATCAACGGCGCCCCCTACGGGCAGAACGAGCCGCTGCGGGTGGCGCCCGGGCAGCGCCTGCGGCTGAACGCGTCGAACATGACGATGATGCCGCACCCGGTGCACCTGCACGGGCACACCTTCGCCCTGCCCAACGGGCTGCGCAAGGACACCCTGCTCATGGCTCCCATGGAGTCCGTGGCGCTCGACCTCGACGCCGACAACCCCGGCGACTGGATGATTCACTGCCACAACACCTACCACGCCGAGGCCGGGATGATGATCGACCTGAGGTACACATGAGCACCCGCCCGCGGCGGGCCCGCCGGGGTCTGGCGGCGGTGGCGGCCGCGGCCCTCGGCCTGACCCTCGCCGGGTGCGCCCCGACCGCCGACAATGAACCCTCGGACACGGACCCGAGCATCGCGATCACCCACATCCACGCCGCCGTCCGCGACCCGGGCACCGGCGACCTGCTGCTCGCCACGCACCAGGGCCTCTTCCGCCAGGACGGCGCCGACCTGGTCGCCGTCGGCCCGGTCCTGGACCTGATGGGCTTCACGCTCGACGCCGACGGCACCTACTACGCCTCCGGCCACCCCGGCCTGCAGACGGACCTGCCCGAGCCGCTCGGGCTGATCACCTCCGCAGACCGGGGCGTGAGCTGGACCGTGGCGTCGCGCGGCGGGGAGTCGGACTTCCATGCCCTGACCGCCTCTGGAGGCACGGTGACCGGCTACGACGGGACGCTGCGCACCTCCTCGGACCGGCGCTCCTGGCAGGAACGCCCGATCGCCGCGCCGCCACGCGCGCTGGCTGCCTCCCCGGACGGGACGCTGCTGGCCACCACGCAGGCAGGGCTGCTGGCCAGCACTGACGACGGCGCCACCTGGAGCACGCTGACGCCGCCGGAGCCGGCGGTCCTGGTGGCCTGGGCCGACGCGAGCACCGTGGTGGCGTTGACCACCGGCGGCCGGATCGCCACGAGCACCGACGCGGGGCAGAGCTGGACCATGGGGGCGGCCGTGCTCGGCGAGGCCGGGGCGCTGTCAGCCGGGCGTACCAGCGAGGGGTCCCTGGAGGTGATCGCCGTGGTCGGCGACACCGTGATCCGCACCCTGGACGAGGGCACCACCACCGAGGTCCTCGTGGGGTAACCACGCCATGCGACGAAGGAGCAGCACCATGAGGCACCACGACCACCCAGGCACCGCCTACCCGGCCTCACCCGGCCCCGAGGACCAGCCGCCACCACTGCCGGTGTCCCCGACGGACCGTCCCCACCAGCGGCACCAGCACGGCTGGCTGATGTGGCTCATGTGCCTGCCGATGCTGGCCCTGGTCGGCCTCCTCATCTTCACCGGCGCGGTGGGCGTCGGCGGCGTCCTCTACGCTCTGGCCTGCGTCGGGATGATGGTGGCGATGATGCTGTGGATGAACCACGCGGGCGGGCCGAGGGACCGTTGAGCGGCTCCACGGCAGCCGCCGTCACGGTGCTGGCCCGCAATCGTGCACCGTTCATCGAATCTCCATCGTGCGAGCACCGGACGGACAGACGGGCCCCGGTATGGTCGAGATACCCCCCAAGGGTATAGATGCCGGCGGGTGGGCCGTAGCAGTCGGAGAGAGGAAGCATGATCATGGATGTCCTGCTGACAGTGGCCACGGCGGCGGTGCTGACGGTGGTGACCGGCTGGTACTTCTTCGGGCCCAAGAAGTCTCGGCGGGCCGAGCTGGAGGGGGGACGTCAGGTGGTCACGGTGACCGTCAAGGGCGGCTACAGCCCCGACCTGGTCGAGGTCGTCCAGGGCGTGCCCGTCCGCCTGGTCTTCGATCGTCAGGAGAGCGGCGACTGCTCCTCGCGGGTGCTCCTTCCCGACTTCCGGATCAACGAGGCGCTCCCGGCGTACGCCAGCACCACCGTGGACTTCACCCCCCGGCAGACCGGGGAGTTCGGGTTCGCCTGTGGGATGAACATGCTCCACGGCAAGGTGAGGGTGGTGGCCGGTGACGCGGCGCAGCCGGGGGGTGAGGCGGCCGCGCTCCCTCGCACCGACGGGGAGCCCGAGCCGGCCGCCACTTCAGCCGGTCCGGCGACCGGCTCCGGCGCCGGGCAGGGCGACGACGCGGAGGCCACCGAGCGGGCCGCGGAGATCGCCGACCTGCGACGGCGGGTGATCATCGGCACGGTGCTGAGCCTGCCGCTGGTCTTCGCGGTGATGGCGCACGAGGTCTTCGGCGCCACCTGGGTGCCTGACCTGCTGATGAACCGCTGGTTCCAGCTGGCCCTGGTCACGCCCATCTTCTTCTACACCGGCTGGCCGATCCACCGTACCGGTTGGCTGGCTCTGTCCCACCGCACCGCCGAGATGAACTCGCTGATCACGCTGGGCACCATCGCGGCGTACGGCTACAGCCTTGTGGTCACCTTCGTCCCCTGGGTGCTGCCCGACATCGCCCAGGAGGTCTACTACGAGGCCGTCGCCGTCATCATCACGCTCATCCTGCTGGGCCGGCTGATCGAGACGAAGGCCAAGGCCGGCACCGGCGAGGCGATCCGGGCGCTCATCGGCCTGCAGCCGCGCACCGCGCGGGTCGTCCGCGCGGGCCAGGAGGTGGAGGTCCAGATCGAGGAGGTCGCCGTCGGCGACGTCGTCGTGGTCCGCCCCGGGGAGAAGCTGCCGGTGGACGGACAGGTGCTCCAGGGCGCCTCCGCGGTGGACGAGTCCATGGTCACCGGCGAGCCGATCCCGGTCACCAAGACGGTCGGCGACACGGTCATCGGCGCCACGATCAACCAGACGGGCGCGTTCCGGTACACGGCCACGAAGGTCGGTGCGGAGACGATGCTCGCCCAGATCATCCAGCTGGTGCGCGAGGCACAAGGGTCCAAGGCCCCGATCCAGCGGGTGGTCGACAAGGTCTCCAGCTACTTCGTGCCGGCCGTGATCATGATCGCGATCTGGACCTTCGCCCTCTGGGCAATCCTGGGCCCGTCACCGGCCCTGGTCTTCGCGCTGGTCGCGATGGTGTCGGTGCTGATCATCGCCTGCCCATGCGCGCTGGGTCTGGCCACACCCATGTCGATCACCGTGGGCACCGGCAAGGGCGCCACGAACGGCATCCTGATCCGCTCGGCCGAGGCGCTGGAGAGCGCGCACAAGCTCGACACCGTGGTGCTCGACAAGACCGGCACCATCACCAAGGGCGCCCCCTCGTTGACCGACGTGCTTCCGGCCCCGGGGTTCTCACCCCAGGACCTGCTCACGCTGGTCGCCGCCGTCGAGGCATCCTCCGAGCACCCGCTGGCGACCGCGATCGTGTCCGGGGCCGCAGAGCGCGGGCTGAGCCTGCCCGAGGCGACCGCCTTCGACTCCATCACCGGCCAGGGCGTGCGCGCGCTGGTGGCCGGCCGGGAGGTGCTGGTCGGCAACGACAGGCTGCTGTCCGCCGCGAGGATCGACGCGGCAGCGTTGCAGACCGACCTGCGGCGGTTGGCCCGAGAGGGCAAGACCCCGATGCTGGTCGCGGTCGACGGTCAGGCCGCGGGCGTCATCGGCGTGGCCGACACCGTCAAGGACGGCTCCGTCGCGGCCATCGCGGCCTTGCAGGAGCGCGGCCTCGAGGTCGTCATGATGACCGGAGACAACCGCGACACCGCCGCGGCCATCGCCCGCCAGGTGGGGATCACGCGGGTCCTGGCCGAGGTCATGCCCGAGCACAAGGCCGCCGAGGTCAGGCGCCTGCAGGCCGAGGGACGTGTCGTCGGGATGGTCGGCGACGGCATCAACGACGCCCCCGCCCTGGCCCAGGCCGACGTCGGCTCAGCCATCGGCACCGGCACCGACGTCGCCATCGAGTCCTCCGACATCACGCTGGTCTCCGGGTCTCTGTCCGGGCTGGTCACCGCTGTCGACCTGTCACGGGCCACGATGCGCAACATCCGCCAGAACCTGGTCTTCGCGTTCGGCTACAACGCCATCGGCATCCCGATCGCCGCCGGCGTGCTCTACCCCGCCCTCGGGCTGCTGCTCAGCCCGATCATCGCCGCCGCGGCCATGGCGCTCTCCTCGCTGTCCGTGGTCGCCAACGCCAACCGCCTGCGCGGTTTCACACCCAGACCCCTCGCGGCCCTCACCCAGGTCCCGGCCACCGACCCGGTGGTCGAGCTCGGCGCCGACCACCTCCAGGAGGACACCATGACCCATCACGACCACGACCACGGGCACCAGCCCGGGACCACCGTCACCGACCCCGTGTGCGGGATGAGCATCGACCCGACCACGGCCGCGGCCACCCGTGAGCACGACGGCACCACGTTCCACTTCTGCTCCGGGCACTGCGCCACGACCTTCGACACCGACCCCCACCGGTACGGGCACCCCAGCCCGACAGCCTGACCGGCGCCCCGGGTCAAGGACTGACAGGAGCGGCACGATGACCACCGGCACCCGCAGCAGCCCCCTCGCGCTCGAGGTGCGCCTGCACCGGATCGAGGGACAGGTCCGCGGCATCAACGCCATGCTCACTGACGACAAGGACTGTATCGACATCCTCACCCAGGTCGCCGCGACGACCCGCGCCCTGCAGGCCGTCGCCCTGCTCCTGCTCGATGACCACCTCCACCAGTGCCTGCGGCGGCTCGACCCGGCCGGGCGACCGCACGAGGAGCAGGTGGAGCAGGCCGCACGGGCGATCGCCCGGCTCGTGCGCAGCTGAGCGGTCCCGCACCGCCCGGGCTGCTGCACCGTCCACGGTGGAGCAGCCCGGGACGTGCCGCGCCGGCGGCGCAGGACCGTAGGCCCGAGCGCGATGAGCGAGAGGAGGAGAACCCCAGCATGCACGACGCCCCCTGGACACCGCCGACCCTCGCCGACAAGGCAGCACCGGCGCTCTGCGCCGGTTCGTCGCGACGGAGAACTCCGGCGCGGTCGTCCTGCTGCTGGCTACCGTCGCCGCCCTGGTCTGGGCGAACTCACCGTGGCGGGCCGGATACGAGGCACTGTGGGGAACCGAGGCGGGCCTGCACGTCGGCCCGGTGGACCTGGTCCACACCCTGCGGGACTGGGTCAACGAGGGCCTGATGGCCATCTTCTTCTTCGTCGCCGGGCTGGAGATCCGGCGCGAGTTCGACGTGGGCGACCTGCGCGAGCGTCGACGCGTGGCGGCGCCGGTGATCGCCGCCCTCGGCGGGATGATCGTGCCCGCCCTGATCTTCGTGGCCCTGAACGCCGGCAGCGACTCGGTCCGCGGCTGGGGCATCGTCGTCGGCACCGACACCGCGTTCGCGCTCGGCGTGCTGTCACTGTCACGCGGTGTCTCGGCCCGGGCCCGCACGTTCCTGCTGACCCTCGTGGTGATCGACGACGTGATCGCCCTGAGCGTCATCGCCGTGGTGTACACCGAGAGGCTGTCGCTGGCGTGGCTGGCAGGGGCGGTCGCGGCCTTCGCGGTGATCCTGCTCCTGCGCGCCGCCGACGTGCGGTCGCTGCCCTGGTACGCCGGCCTCGCCGTGCTCATGTGGGTCGCGGTGTCCGCGTCGGGGCTGCACGCCACCGTCGCCGGGGTCGCGGCCGGCCTGCTGGACACGGCGACGTCGCCGGGCCGGGAGGAGCTGCGACGGGCGGGGCTGTCGTGGCGACGCCTGCGCATGACGCCCACGCCGCAGCTGGCGCACCGTGCCAGCCGCTCCATGGCCCAGGCCGTCTCTCCGAACGACCGGCTGCAACGGATGTTCCACCCCTGGTCCAGCTACGTCATCGTCCCCCTGTTCGCCCTGGCCAACGCCGGCCTGAGCGTGGACACCGCCACGCTCGCGCGCGCGGCGACCTCACCGATCACCCTGGGCATCCTCCTGGGTCTGGTGGTCGGCAAGGCGGCGGGCGTGCTCGGGTCCACCTGGCTGGCCGCCCGTACCGCCGTCGGCGGCCTGCCGCTGACCGTCCCCTGGTCCTCCCTGGCCGGGATCGGCATGGTCGCCGGCATCGGTTTCACCGTCTCCCTGCTCATCGCCGACATCAGCTTCGACGGCTCCGCGCTGGAGGAGGCCAAGATCGGCATCCTGACCGGGTCCACCCTGGCAGCACTCCTGGGCTGGCTGATCTTCCGGCTCCTGCCCCGGATGCCGCTGCGGGTCCGCACCGCCGGAGCCGGACAGGTGGCGGCCCCCTTGGTCGACCTGGCGGTGCCGCCCGACCCGGCCACCGACCACCGCACCGGGGCCCAGAACGCCGGTGCCGTGATCCTCTGGTACGGCGACTACCAGTGCGCCCACAGCGCCCACGCCCAGGCCATGGTCGAGCAGGTACGCAGCGAGCGCCCCGACCGCGTCGGCGTCGTCTTCCGTCACCTGCCGCTGGCCGACATCCACCCGCACGCCCAGATGGCCGCAGAAGCCGCGGAGGCCGCGGCAGCCCAGGGCCGGTTCTGGGCCATGCACGCCGAGCTGTACCGGCACCACGCCGACCTGACCCGCAGCCGCATCCACCAGATCGCCGCCAGCCTGGACCTGGACATGGAGGCCTTCACCACCGCGCTGGACGCCGGCCGGCATGCGGGCAGCGTCGCACGGGACGTGGCCTCCGCCGATGCCTCCGGCGCCGTGGGAACCCCCACGGTCTTCGTCAACGGCAGGCGCTACCGGGGACCCCTGGAGCCGGGACCGCTGGCGCAGACGGTCACCGAGGCCCTGCTGCTGGTGGAGCCCGCGCGTGGCACGAGCCGTCACCCGTCGCCGGGCGACCGGACGGCTGAGGCGTAGCCGAGCACCACGACCTCGAGGAGGAGCGACATGAACCAGACCGGCCACGGCACCCACGTCCCTGGCGGAGGTGACCGGCGAGCACTGGTCATCTCCGGCTGGCTCACCGGCATCTACTTCGTCATCGAGCTGGCCGTCGGGCTGTGGTCCGGTTCGGTGGCGGTGATCTCCGATGCGTTCCACACCTTCTCGGCCGTCGGCGGGGTGCTCATCGCCCTCGTCGCGCAGCGGCTGAGCCGACGTCCCGCGACCGCGCAGGAGACCTTCGGCTGGGGTCGGGCGGAGATCCTCGGTGCCCTCTTCAACGGGGTGTTCCTGGCCCTGATGGCGGCCTACGTGTTCTGGATGGGCGCGATGCGCCTGGCCGACCCGATCGAGCTGCCCACCACCGTGATGCTGTGGGTGGCCGCCGGCGGGCTCCTCACCGAGGTGATCGCCTTCCGGCTCCTCTACCAGCGGCAGAAGACGAACCTCAACATCAAGGGGGCCTTCTGGCACATTCTGCAGACCTTCGTCGGCAGCCTCCTCATCATCGTCTCGGCCGTGGTCATCCGCCTCACCGGGTTCCTGGCCATCGACCCGCTGCTCGGCATGGCCTTCGGCGTGGTGCTGCTCTGGGCGTCCTGGACCATCCTGCGCTCAGCGCTGCGCATCCTGCTGCAGGGCACCCCGGACAGCCTGGACCTCGACGCGGTGATCACCGCCCTGAGCCAGGTGCCCGGCGTTGCCGACGTCCACCACGTGCACGCCTGGACGATCACCACCGGGCGCACCGTCTTCTCGGCACACCTGCACGTCCCTGAGGCGGAACGCGATGCTGACGCGGTGCTCGAGCAGTCCGCGCGGGTCCTGCGGGACCGGTTCGATGTCTACTTCTCCACCCTGCAGGTCGAGCGCTCCTGCGCCGCCGAGGACGCGGCCGACCTCGACATCACACCTCCGTCCTGACCTGCCCCGCCGCCCGACGTCGGACGGCGGGCGTGCCTCGCAAGCCGCCCCCGTGGCCAGACTCAGCACAGCGTCAGACGGCCCCCGAGCTCCTCTCTTGCCGGTCCGCCCCGATGCACGCCCGAGCTGCGGGCCCAGCGAACCCTTCCAAGGGCTCCCGGTTCGCCGCCCCTGCCCTGCGGGGCGTCACCAGATCGGCACCGAACCGTCACCTCCGCGACGTGAACGAGGGTCCATGCTGGGGGTGACGGCGGCGGCGAACGACCGATCGTGTGGATTCTGGATCGTGGCCCCGGGCACCCGTCCGCCGCGCTGGCAAGGAGGTGAAGATGGACCCCAAGCTGCTGGTCAAGGTGCTGGGTCTTCGTCGCGAGCTCGCAGCGCGAGACCGCTGGGCCGCAGCGCAGGTGCACACCCACCGGGGCCCTGGCGCTGACAGCGTTGCGTGATCACAGTCAGCGCAGGTCGCGGTTCTACGCGAGTTCCACCGCGGCCTGACCCGGGCGCCACTGGCTGACCTGCCGATCCTGACCAAGGCGGTCCTCATGGACCGGTTCGACGACCTCAGCACCCGAGACGACCTGCGGCTGGCTGATGCACGGGCGCACCTGGCCGCCGCGGCCGGGCCCCGGCGGCTCAGGGGTCGCTACTACGTCGCCGCGACGGCCGGCACCGCGGGCGAGCCGGGCATCTTCGTCGGGGACTTCAAGGAGTGGGCGGGGGTCCTGGCGTCCTACGGCCGCGCCTACGCCTGGGCGGGGGCATCGGTGCAGCTGACCAGGCGCACCAGAATGGCGATGGTCAGCTCGACGGTGCCTTCGCACCAGTCCGCCCTGGTCGGGGCGAGCGTCGACAGCCGGTTCATCCCGACACTGCGGGTCGACTCCAGGGAACCGCTCAAGGACATCGTCCGACGGCTCAACCACTTCCGGCCCGACGTCCTCGTGGGTTACGCCAGCATGCTGGGGCTGCTGGCGGGGGAGCAGCGAGCAGGGCGCCTGCACGTGCAGCCTGGGGCCGTCCTCAGCGCTTCGGAGGTGCTGACCGTCGAGGCACGTCGTGACGTGGAGCAGGCCTGGAACCGTCGTCCCTCCGACGTGTACGCGGCCACCGAGACCGCAGGCATCGCCGCCGAGTGCGCCCAGCACGCCGGCATGCACCTCTTCAAGGACCTGGTCATCACCGAGGTCGTCGACGACGAGGG
>QEUR01000047.1 GCA_003577095.1 Acidobacteriota bacterium | reverse complement strand
GGAGGACGCCTTCTCCACCGACGGCCCGGTGGTCAGCACCTCCACCCCGGAGGCCGAGGGGGCCCCGGAGGGCCTGGAGCGCTTCTACGCCCAGCAGCTGGAGTGGTCCGAGTGCGAGACGGTCTTCGAGTGCGCCTCCCTGGAGGTGCCGGTCGACTACGAGGACCCCGAGGGGGCGACGATCGAGCTGGCCGTGCTGCGGGCCGCCGCCACAGGCGAGGCGCAGGGCTCGCTCGTGGTCAACCCCGGCGGCCCGGGGGCCTCCGGCGTCGACTACGCGACGATGGCCGGCGCGGTCGTCTCCCGCGCGGTGCGCGACGCCTACGACGTGGTCGGCTTCGACCCCCGCGGCGTGGCGCGCTCGGCGCCGATCACCTGCTTCACCGACCAGCAGATGGACATCTTCCTGGGCACCGACCCCTCCCCGGACGACGCGGCCGAGGAGAAGGAGGTCGAGGAGGAGCTGAAGGACTTCGCGCAGGCCTGCGAGACCAACGCCGGCGACCTCCTCGGGCACGTCTCGACCGTCGAGGCCGCCAGGGACATGGACGTGCTGCGCGCCGCGCTGGGCGAGGACACGCTGACCTACCTCGGCGCCTCCTACGGCACCTTCCTCGGCACCACCTACGCCACGCTGTTCCCCGAGCGCGTCGGCCGCCTCGTCCTCGACGGCGCGATCGACCCGACCCTGACCGGCCTGGAGATGGGGCTCGGGCAGGCCGCCGGCTTCGAGCGCGCCACCCGCGCCTACGTGCAGAGCTGCGTCGACGGCGGCGGCTGCCCGCTCGGCGACGACGTCGACTCGGCGATGGCCGCGATCCCCGCCTTCCTCGACGCGGTCGACGCCGACCCGCTGCCGGTCAGCGGCGACACCGTCACCGAGCTCACCGAGGGCTGGGCGATGCTCGGCATTATCGTCGCGATGTACTCCCAGGACATCTGGCCCGTCCTCACCCAGGCGCTCAACCGCGCGCAGCAGGGTGACGGCACGCTGCTGATGTTCCTGGCCAACAGCTACGCCTCCCGCCACAGCGACGGCACCTACACCGGCAACGGCATGCAGGCGATCTACGCGGTCAACTGCCTGGACCGCCCGGCGGACGTCGGCGAGGACCTGGACTCCGCCGCCGTCGAGAAGCAGTTCGAGGAGGCCTCGCCCACCTGGGGCCGCTACCTGGCCGGCGACGGCGCGTGCGAGTACTGGCCGGTCCACGCCGAGGAGACCCTCGAGGACTACTCCGCGCAGGGGGCCGCGCCCATCGTCGTCATCGGCACCACCCGCGACCCGGCCACCCCCTACGAGTGGGCCGAGGCGCTGGCCGAGATCCTCGACTCGGGCGTGCTGATCTCCTACGACGGCGACGGCCACACCGCCTACGGCCGCTCCAACGACTGCGTCGACGACGCGGTCGACGCCTACCTCCTGGAGGGCACCGTCCCGCAGGACGGGCTCAGCTGCTGAGCGGCTCCGCCGCCCGTCGGTATGCCGTGCGCTCGCGTTTGGGCGCGCGCCTCACCCTCGGGTATCCTCGGTCGGGCTGCCGGGCAGGCAGCACGCCGCCTTAGCTCAGTCGGCCAGAGCGGTTCACTCGTAATGAACAGGTCATCGGTTCGATTCCGATAGGCGGCTCCAGCACGGCAGAACGCCCCGGACCCACCAGGGTCCGGGGCGTTCTCGCGTCCGGCACGGCCTCGGCGCGGCTCAGCCGGCCGGCCTCACTCCTCGTCGGCGACGAAGCGCAGCGTGAAGCGGCTGGTCCCGGCGTCGACGACCTCGGTCGAGACGCCGACCGCGGCGAGCTGCTCGAGGGCGCCGCGGGCGTCCTCGTCCTCGACGAGCGGCAGGTAGCGGTCCTCGTACTCGTTGACGTTCACGTAGAAGACCGCGTCCGCGTCCTCCGCCTCGGCCACCGCCGCGCTGAAGGTCGCGTCGTCGCCGAGCCGGCTCTCCGGCGCGGCCACGCCGTCGACGTAGCCCTGGGACAGGCCCAGGGTGAGCACGCCGTCGTCGGTGCGCTGCGCCAGCTCGTTCGGCGGCAGGCCCAGGCCCTGGAGCAGGGCGTTGACCTGGTCGGCGTCGGTCTGGACTCGGTAGGCGAGCGGCAGCTGGGGCAGGCTCGTCTCCGTCTCGCTCATGCCCTCGACCGCCTCGACCAGGCCGGGCCCGACGGAGAGCACGAGCGAGCTGCCGAGCACCGTCCTGAGGTCGTCCGGCAGGGTGAAGCCCTGGGCGGAGGCCTCCTCGACGAACGAGTCCACGCCCTCCTGGTCGATGGAGGCGTAGAGGTCCCAGGCGGCCTGCACCCAGTCGGCGCCGTTCTCCAGCGACCAGGCGGCGGCCGTGTCGGCGGGCAGGTCGAGCACCAGGTGCGCACCGTCGCCCGTCGGCATCGAGAACCCGCTGTAGCCGCGGGAGAGCCCGTGCACCTCGACGGCGTCGGCGCTCAGGCGCAGCGCACCGGCGGCCCGTCCGGACAGCATCGCCTTCTGCTCGTCGGTGAGCCCGCTGGTGACCGCGCCGCCGGCGCCAAGGTCGGCCGCCTCGTCCAGAGCGAGGTCCTCGAGCTCGGCGGCCTTGGCCATGTCGAACCAGAAGGAGGCCACGCCGGCGTCCCCGAGCTCGTCCATGTCCTCGGTGTACGCCTCGTGCTCGTCCAGCGTGCCCTGCTCCGCGGCCGCCCTGACCTGGTCGACCTGGGCGGCCGGCGCGAGGACGACATAGTCGCCGTCGAGGTAGTAGCCGAACTGCTCGTCCTCCGCCGCGTCGGCGTTCGAGGCCTTGATCTTGTCCATCGTGGCGAGGGCCTTCTGGCCGTCCTTGACCTGCAGCGCGACGGCGACGAGGGGCTCCTCCTCCCCGACGGGGAGCACCGCCAGGCCGGCCCGGTCGCCCAGCCACGGCTCGATGTCCGCCTCGTAGTCCAGGTCGGCCGGCACGTCACCGTCCTCGGTGAGCTTCTCCCAGACGTACTCGCGCCACTCGCCCGCCTCCAGCCGCGCCTGCGCCTCGGCGTCGAGGCCCTGGAAGAAGCGCACCGCGGCGACCTTCTGCCCCACCGAGGGGTCGAGGTCCACGCGGACGTAGGCGGCCGCGTCGCCCGGCAGCACCGTGTCCGGCTGGTCGCCGGTGCTGCCGAGGAAGTGGACGGCTGCATACGCCCCTCCGCCGATGAGCACCGCGGCGCCGACCCCGACGCCGGCCATCAGCCAGCCCCTGCCCCCACGCCCTGACTCGGTGACCCCGCCACCCGGTTCCTGCACCACAGTCGACATCTCTCTGCCTCCCCGTCCGGCGGGCCGTCCACCCGCCCTCGTGCGCCGTCCCTGCGACGACGACCTCTGGTGCACAGCCTATTGCCACCCGCGGGCGGCAGCGTGCGCCGGGCTCAGTGGTCGGGGTGCGGCAGCGGCCAGCGCGCGGTGGTCAGGCCCGCGTCCTTGGCCCGCTGCACGGCCTCGTGGTAGACCCGCTCGGCCTCCTCGCGGCCGGCCCAGTGCGCGCCCTCGACGGACTTGCCGGGCTCCAGGTCCTTGTAGACCTCGAAGAAGTGCTGGATCTCCAGACGGGTGTGCTCTCCGATGTGCTCCAGGTCGCGGATGTGCCCCTTGCGGGGGTCGTCGGCGGGCACGCAGATGATCTTGTCGTCGCCGCCGGCCTCGTCGCGCATGTGGAACATCCCGATCGGGCGGGCCGCGACCAGGCAGCCGGGCCAGGTCGGCTCGTCCAGCAGCACCAGCGCGTCCAGCGGGTCGCCGTCCTCGCCCAGTGTCTCCTCGATGTAGCCGTAGTCCGCGGGGTAGCGGGTGGCCGTGAAGAGCATGCGGTCCAGCCGGATGCGGCCCGTCGCGTGGTCGACCTCGTACTTGTTGCGGCTCCCCTGCGGGATCTCGATCGTCACGTCGAAGTGCATGTGCGGTGCTCTCTTCATCGTCGGGGGCAGTTAGGCTCTGGGGTCCAGTGTTCCTCATCCGGGCACCGAACAGCGACGGAGGGCGGCCAGAGGTGGTCAGCAGCGGCATGCGCGGCGCCGGGCGCCGGGGCAGGTATGCCGTGCTCCCCGCCCTCCTCCTCTCCCTCCTCGTGGCCGGCGCCCCCGCCGTCGCGGACACGACCACGACGATGGACGACGCCGGCACCTCGACGGCGACGGCGGGCCCCGACGACGCCTCCGCTACCACCTCGGCCCCGCCCACCACGCAGGCGCAGGCGCGTCCGCGCACCAGGGTCCTGACGCACCCCCTGGGCCAGGTGGCGGACGGTCCGGAGCCGGACGGGGCGACGCTGACCGAGGCGATCTCCGACGAGCTGGACAGCGACTGGCTGGGTCCGGCGCGCCGTCGCGCGGTGACCGTCCGCGACGCGCTCACCGGCGACGTGCTCGCCTCCCGCAACGCCGACCGGCCGGTCACCCCGGCCTCGACGGCCAAGCTGCTGTCGGCGGCCGCGATCGTCACCGGCCTGCCGGTCGACAGCACCTTCACCACCCGCGTCGTCCGCGGCGCGGAGCCCGGGCAGATCGTCCTCGTCGCCGGCGGCGACATGCTC
Source organism: Acidobacteriota bacterium (assembly GCA_003577095.1). Classification (GTDB taxonomy): domain Bacteria; phylum Actinomycetota; class Actinomycetes; order Actinomycetales; family Dermatophilaceae; genus Ornithinicoccus. The sequence goes on along the minus strand of QEUR01000047.1, from coordinate 9,820 downwards.
CTGGCCCGCGGCGAGGGCGACCCCGACGCGGTCGCCGGCCGGGCCGGGGTGGGGGACCTGGCCGCCCAGGCGGCGGAGGCGCTCCAGGAGCAGGGCGTCACCGGGCCGGTCGAGGTCGCGCTCGACCTGCAGCACGTCGCCGGGCCGCACGCGCTGCGGACCTGGACCGACTACTGGGTCTCGGAGGGCTACACGGGACGCATCGTCCAGATCGGGCTCGAGGAGGACCGGGCGCTGCCGCAGCTGCCCTCCCCGCGGGACCCCGAGCAGGAGGCGGCACGCGCCTTCGTGGCGGCCCTGGAGGAGCACGGCGTGGAGGTCGCCGACGGCGACGGCCCGGACGACCCCGGGTGGGACGCCGAGGTGGTCGAGGCGCCGGCGGGCGCCGAGGTGCTCGCCTCGGTGGAGTCCGCCCCGGTGCGCGACGTCCTGGCCCTGGCCCTGGCCACCAGCGACAACGCCATGGTCGAGCAGCTGGCCCGCCAGGCCGCGGTCGCCGCCGGCCGGTCCGCGGACCAGGAGGCGGTCACCGCGTGGATCGTGGACACCGTGGAGCAGGACTACGGCATCGACATGACCGGGCTGACGCTGGCCGACGCCAGCGGCCTGTCCGGCGGCACCCGCCTGACCGTCGACGTCGTCGCCGAGGTCCTCGTCGACGGGGCCGACGGGTCGCACCCCGCGCTGCAGTCGGTGCTGGCAGCCGGCGGGCTGCCGATCGCCGGCTACACCGGCACGCTGCACGACCGCTTCCACCTGCCGGTGCACGCGGCCGCGGTCGGCAACGCGCGGGCCAAGACCGGCTCGCTGCCGCACGTCACCTCGCTGGCCGGGACGGTCGTCACCGCGGACGGGCGGCTGCTCGTCTACGCCATGACCGCCGACGACATCGGCGAGGACGGCGCGGTGCTCGAGGCGCGCTCCAGCCTCGACGAGGTCGTCGCCCAGCTCGCCCGCTGCGGCTGCTGACGGCCGGCCGCGGCCGTCGGGTTCGCGCGGGACCGGCGGCACGGCATACCGTCGGTGCATGACCTCGACCCCAGCGAGCCACCTCCCGGCGCCCCAGGAGCCGACGCCCCCGGCGGCGCACGACGTGCGCTGCAGCGACCTGGTCGACTGGGGCTTCGCCGCGGCCGCCGCCGGCCGGCTCGGGCCGCCCGGCCCGCGGACCAGCCGGAGGGAGGTCGAGAGCCTCGTCGCCGAGCTGCGCTCCGCAGGTGAGCGCGCCGTCGACCCGGTCGCCACCACGGCCCGGATGGAGACGCCGCCCGGCACCCCGCCGGCCCTCGTCGTCGACCGTCCGGGGTGGATCCGCGCCAACGCCGCCTCGATGGGCGCGATGCTCGGCCCGGTGCTCGACGACGTCGTCTCCCGCAAGCGCGAGGCCGACCGCCGCCGCGCCGAGCAGGCCGGCAGGTCCGTGCCGCAGGTGGGGGAGCGGGCGCAGAGGCTGGGCTCGACGATCACCGGCACCGAGGTCGCCGGGATCCTGTCGTGGATCTCGACCAAGGTGCTGGGGCAGTACGACCTCGCCCCGCAGGGCACACCCCGCCTGCTCTTCGTCGCGCCCAACATCCTGGGCGCCGAGCGCGAGCTCGAGGTCGACCCCTCCGACTTCCGGCTGTGGGTGGCGATGCACGAGGAGACCCACCGGGTGCAGTTCACCGCCGTCCCCTGGCTGCGGGAGCACGTCATCGCCTCGGCCCGCTCCATCGGCGCCGAGATGATGCCCGAGCCGGACCGGATGGGCCAGCGCCTGGGCGAGATCGTCGCGGCGCTGCCTGGTGTCCTGCGCGGCGAGACCGACATCACCCAGGTCCTCGCCACGCCGGAGCAGCGGGAGCGTCTCGCCGAGGTCACCGCGGTGATGTCGCTGCTCGAGGGGCACGCCGACGTGGTCATGGACGAGGTCGGGCCGAGCGTCATCCCGACGGTCGCCGACATCCGCCGCAAGTTCCAGCGCCGTCGCAAGGGCGCCGGCAACGTCGACAAGCTGCTGCGCCGGCTCCTGGGCATGGAGGCCAAGATGCGCCAGTACCGCGACGGCGCCGTCTTCGTCCGCTCCGTCACCGAGCAGGTCGGCGTCGACGGGTTCAACCGGGTGTGGACCTCGCCCGAGACCCTGCCGCTGCCCACGGAGATCGCCGATCCCGCCGCCTGGGTCGCGCGCGTCCACGGCTGAGCGCAGCCGCGTGCCCGGCCCGCCGCCCGCCGTCGCCGCCGTGCGCGTGGCGGTCCGGCGCGCGCTGACCGGGGCGCCGCTCGGCGAGCACCCCTCCCCGCTCCTCCTCGTCGCCTGCTCCGGCGGCGCCGACTCGCTCGCGCTGGCCGCGGCCACCGCCTTCGTCGCACCCCGGCTCGGCTGGCGGGCCGGTGCGACCGTCGTCGACCACGGCCTGCAGGAGGACTCCGCGGAGGTGGCCGAGCGGGCCGAGCGGCAGTGCCGCGGGCTCGGTCTCGACCCGGTCGAGGTGGTCCGGGCGCGGGTCGAGGTGACCGGGGAGGGTCCGGAGGCCGACGCCAGACGGGCCAGGTATGCCGTGCTCGCCGCCCGCGCGCACGCGCTCGGTGCCCGTGCGGTGCTCGTCGGGCACACCCGGGACGACCAGGCCGAGCAGGTGCTGCTCGGGCTGGCGCGGGGGTCGGGGGCGCGCTCGCTGTCGGGGATGCCGCCCTGCCGCCCGCTCGGCGAGGAGGCGCCGGGTGCCGACGGGGTCCTGCTCCTGCGCCCGCTGCTCGGGCTCACCCGGCGTCAGACCTGGCAGGCCTGCCTCGACCTGGGGCTGGAGCCCTGGCAGGACCCGCACAACGACGACCCCCGCTACGCCCGGGTGCGGGCCCGCCGGGCGATCAGCGACCTGCAGGCCGACCTCGGACCGGGTCTGGTCCTCGGCCTGACCCGCAGCGCCGAGCTGCTGCGCGACGACGCCGAGGCGCTCGACGAGGCGGCGCGCACGGCATACCGGCAGCTGGGCGACCCGCCCTGGCAGGTGGGCCGGCTGCTCGACCTGCCCCGTGCGGTCCGCACCAGGCTGTGGCGCCGGGCCTCGCTCGCCGCGGGCAGCCCCGGGACCGACCTGACCTCCGAGCACCTGCTGGCCGTCGACGACCTCCTGACCCGGTGGCGCGGCCAGGGCCCGCTGCACCTGCCCGGCGGGGTCCGGGCCTCCCGCGACGGGGACCGGGTGTGGGTCGGGCGGCCCTCGTAGTTCAATGGGGCCAGGCCGCGACCGACCATCGACAAGGAGCAGCGCGTGGACGCCGAGCACATGGGTGCCGACCTGGAGAACGTCCTCTTCACCGAGGAGGAGATCCAGGGCCGGCTCGCCGAGCTGGCCGAGCAGGTGTGGGAGGACTACAAGGACAAGGACGTGCTGCTCGTCGGCGTGCTCAAGGGCGCCGTCATGGTCATGGCCGACTTCATGCGCGCCCTGCCGGGGACGGCGGAGATGGACTGGATGGCGGTGAGCAGCTACGGCTCCGGGACGAAGTCCAGCGGCGTGGTCCGCATCCTCAAGGACCTCGACACCGACATCTCCGGCCGGCACGTGCTGATCGTCGAGGACATCATCGACTCGGGCCTGACGCTGAGCTGGATCCGCACCAACCTGGAGTCGCGCGGCCCCGCCTCGGTCGAGATCTGCACGCTGCTGCGCAAGCCGGAGGCGGCCAAGGTGGACATCGACGTGCGCTACGTCGGCTTCGAGATCCCCAACGCCTTCGTGGTCGGCTACGGGCTGGACTACGCCGAGAAGTACCGCAACCTGCGGGTCATCGGGACCCTCGCCGAGCACGTCTACTCCTAGGACGCCCGCGGGCGGGGACCGGGCCCGGGGCGCGGCCCCCGCGGGATGATGGAACACTGGTCGCCTGCCGCGCGTTGTTGGCAGCAGACCATCGTGCCGATTTCTTGATCAGGAGGACCGGGGCGGGCACGGGGACGTGCCCGTCCTGAACGCGTCAGACATGAGCAACGCCAACCAGCGGCGCACCCGCCCCAAGCCCAGTCCGTGGATGTGGATCTTCGTCTTCCTCGGGCTCGGCATCCTGTGGTTCTCGCTGCTCTCGCCCAGCGACTTCAGCCGGATCCCCACCTCCGACGCGCTGCACCTGATCAAGACCGACAAGGTCGCCGAGGCCACCGTCACCCCCGACCGCGTCGACCTGACGCTCAAGGACGGACAGACCTTCTCCAGCGACGACGTGCGGGAGACCGGCAAGGTCCAGGCCTACTACGTCGAGGCGCGCGGCCAGCAGATCATCCAGGCCCTCGACGAGCACCCGCCGAGCGTCACCTGGACCGACGACCCGGCCCGGCCCAACTTCTTCGTCCAGATCCTCGGCAACTTCCTGCCGCTGCTGCTCATCCTGGGCCTGTTCCTGTGGCTGATGATGCGCATGCAGGGCGGCGGCCGCGGGGTGATGCAGTTCGGCAAGTCCAAGGCCAAGCTGGCCACCAAGGACATGCCCAAGGTCACCTTCGCCGACGTCGCCGGCGCGGACGAGGCCGTCGAGGAACTGCACGAGATCAAGGAGTTCCTCTCCGAGCCGCGCAAGTTCCTCGAGGTCGGCGCCAAGATCCCCAAGGGCGTCCTGCTCTACGGCCCGCCCGGCACCGGTAAGACCCTGCTGGCCCGTGCGGTCGCCGGCGAGGCCGGCGTGCCCTTCTACTCCATCTCCGGCTCGGACTTCGTCGAGATGTTCGTCGGCGTCGGCGCCTCCCGCGTCCGGGACCTGTTCGAGCAGGCCAAGGAGAACGCCCCGGCGATCATCTTCGTCGACGAGATCGACGCCGTCGGGCGGCACCGCGGCGCCGGGCTCGGCGGTGGCCACGACGAGCGCGAGCAGACGCTCAACCAGCTGCTCGTCGAGATGGACGGCTTCGACGTCAAGACCAACGTCATCCTGATCGCGGCCACCAACCGGCCGGACATCCTCGACCCGGCGCTGCTGCGCCCGGGCCGCTTCGACCGCCAGATCGCCGTCGAGGCGCCGGACATGCTCGGCCGCCTGCACATCCTGCAGGTGCACGCCAAGGGCAAGCCGGTGGCCGAGGACGTCGACCTGATGGCGGTGGCGCGGCGCACCCCCGGCTTCTCCGGCGCGGACCTGGCCAACGTGCTCAACGAGGCGGCGCTGCTCGCCGCCCGCAAGGACGCCCGCATCATCACCGACCACGACCTGGACGAGGCGATCGACCGGGTCATGGCCGGCCCGCAGAAGCGGACCCGGGTGATGAGCGCCAAGGAGAAGAAGATCACCGCCTACCACGAGGGCGGGCACGCCCTCGTCGCCGCCGCGATGAACCACACCGACCCGGTGAGCAAGGTGACGATCCTGCCGCGTGGCCGGGCGCTGGGCTACACGATGGTGCTGCCCGCCGACGACAAGTACTCCACGACCCGCAACGAGCTGCTCGACCAGCTGGCCTACGCGCTCGGCGGGCGGGTCGCCGAGGAGCTGGTCTTCCACGACCCGACCACCGGCGCCGCCAACGACATCGAGAAGGCCACCGGCCTGGCCCGCAAGATGGTCACCCAGTTCGGGATGAGCGAGCGGATCGGCGCGGTCAAGCTCGGCTCCGGCGGCGGCGAGGTCTTCCTCGGCCGCGACATGGGCCACGAGCGCGACTACTCCGAGAACCTCGCCGGCGTCGTCGACCAGGAGGTCCGCCGCCTCATCGAGGCCGCGCACGACGAGGCCTGGCACGCGCTCAACGACAACCGCGAGGTCCTCGACACCCTCGTGCTGGAGCTCCTGGAGAAGGAGACCCTCAACGCCGCGGCCATCGCCGAGATCTTCAAGGACGTGCGCAAGCGCCCGGTGCGGCCGGTCTGGCTCTCCTCCGACGCTCGGACGATCCACGAGGACGGCCCGGTGCTGACCGAGGCGGAGAAGCGCGCGATGGCCAACGGCCACAAGCCGCCGGCGGACGACGGCGAGGAGCACCCGCCCGAGAAGGTGATCGAGGTCCCGGAGGGTGGGCATGTCGACCCCGGCCACCCCTGAGGAGGAGGCGCGCGAGGCGCTCGCGGTGGACGACGAGGGTGACGCCCCGGGAGCACCGGTCGTGGCGCCGGTGGACCACGCGCGCATCGAGGCGGCCGTCCGCGAGATCCTGCTCGCGGTCGGTGAGGACCCGGACCGCGAGGGCCTGCGGCAGACGCCGGCACGGGTCGCCCGCTCCTACGCCGAGATCTTCTCCGGCCTGGGCCAGGAGCCGACCGACGTGCTGGGGGCGACCTTCGACGTCGAGCACGACGAGATGATCCTCGTGCGCGACATCGACGTGTTCAGCGTCTGCGAGCACCACCTGGTGCCGTTCCACGGCGTGGCGCACGTGGGCTACATCCCCGGCGCCGACGGTCGGGTCGTCGGCCTGTCCAAGCTGGCCCGGCTCGTCGACGTCTACGCCCGGCGTCCCCAGGTGCAGGAGCGGCTGACGACCCAGATCGCCGAGGCCCTCGAGGAGCGGCTGGCACCCCGGGGCGTCATCGTCGTCGTCGAGGCCGAGCACCTGTGCATGTCGATGCGCGGCGTGCGCCGCCCCGGCGCCCGCACGATCACCTCCGCGGTCCGCGGCCAGCTGCGCGACCCGGCGACCCGCGCCGAGGCGATGAGCCTGGTGTCAGGCAGGACCCGCTGACCGTGCGACCCACCGTCGCCGACCTCGTGCTCCCCGGGGCCGCCCGGATCATGGGCATCGTCAACGTCACGCCCGACTCCTTCAGCGACGGCGGGCGCTGGTTCGACCCCGACGCCGCCGTCGCGCACGGCTTCGAGATGGTCGAGGAGGGCGCCGACCTGCTCGATGTCGGCGGCGAGTCCACGCGCCCGGGCAGCCGGCGGCCCTCGGAGCAGGAGGAGCTCGACCGCGTCCTCCCCGTCGTGCGTGCCCTCGCCGACGCCGGTCACGCGGTCTCGATCGACACGATGCGGGCGAGCGTCGCCGACGCCTGCCTGGAGGCGGGCGCGGTCCTCGTCAACGACGTCTCCGGCGGGCTCGCCGACCCCGACATGCCCGCCCTGGTCGCCTCCTCGGGCGCGCCCTTCGTGGTCATGCACTGGCGGGGCCTGCTCACCGACCCGGACGAGCGGCCGCACTACGACGACGTCGTCGGGGAGGTATGCCGTGAGCTCACCGCCCGCGTCGACGACCTGCTCTCCCGGGGCGCCAGCGCCGACCAGCTCGTGCTCGACCCCGGCTTCGGCTTCGCCAAGGACGCGGCCCACAACTGGGAGCTGCTCGCCGGCCTGGAGCAGGTGACCTCCCTCGGGCTGCCGGTCCTCGTGGGCACCTCCCGCAAGCGCTTCCTGGGGCGGCTGCCGCACCGGCCCGGTGCGCCCGTCGAGCCGGACGCCGACCCCGCTCCGCCCACCGACCGCGACGTGGCCACGGCGGCGACGAGCCTGCTGGCCGCCCGGGCGGGAGCCTTCGCGGTGAGGGTCCACGAGGTCGGCCCGACCCGCGACGCCCTGGCCGTGCAGCAGATGGTGGAGGCCGCCCGTGCGCGGTGACCTCATCCGGCTGACCGGCGTCCGGGCCTTCGGCCACCACGGTGTGCTCGACCACGAGCGGTGCGACGGCCAGGACTTCGTCGTCGACGTGGTGCTCTCCGTCGACCTGCGCGGCGCGGGCGAGACCGACGCGCTGTCGCGCACCGTCAACTACGCGGAGGTGGCGGCCGACGTCGTCGACGTCGTCTCCGGCCCGCCGCGCGACCTCATCGAGACCGTCGCCGAGGAGATCGCCGCCCGCACCCTGGCCCGGCCGCTCGTGGAGGCCGTCGAGGTCACCGTGCACAAGCCGCAGGCCCCGGTGGGCGTGCCCTTCGCCGACGTCGAGGTCGTGGTCCGGCGCCGGCGGGACGTGCCGGTCGTGATCGCCCTCGGGGCCAACCTGGAGGGCGCGGACGGGGCGGCGCCGACGAGCACCGTGACCGCGGCCGGCCACCGGCTCCGGCGGCTGCGCGGCCTGCGCGCGGTCCGGCTCTCCCGCCCGGTCGGCTCCGCACCCGTCGGCGGGCCCGAGCAGCCCGACTACGTCAACGCGGTCGCGGTCGCCCGGACCAGCCTGCCGCCCGCCGCCCTGCTGGCCGCGCTGCACCGGGTGGAGGAGGACCACGGCCGCACCCGCGAGGTGCGCTGGGGCCCGCGCACCCTCGACCTCGACCTCGTCCAGTACGGCGACCCCGCGGCCGGTACCGACGTGCGCAGCGGCGACCCGGAGCTGCTCCTGCCCCACCCGCGCGCGCACGAGCGCGCCTTCGTGCTGCGGCCGTGGCTGGACGTCGACCCCCAGGCGACCCTGCGCGTGGGCGAGGAGGTCGTCGCGGTGCGCGACCTCATACCCCTCGTCGCCGACCAGGACGTGCACCCGCTGGAGGAGGACGCCCGGTGAACCCGGAGCAGGGCGTGCGGATCGGCAGCGGTGTGGTGACCGCCCTGCTGTCCGGGATGGCCAGCTGGTTGCTGCTGGCGGTGGTGCGTGCCGTCGGCGGGGACCACCCGGTCATCTCCTGGATCGGGCTGGTGCCGATCGTGGCGCTGATCGTGCTCGTGCTGACGATGACCTGGCAGATCCGCCGCTACGTGCACGGCAAGGGCCACTGGCGGCCGTCGCCGCAGCGGGCGCGCGGCACCCTCGTCGGCGCGCAGGCCGCGGCGCTGGGCGGTGCGGCCCTGCTGGGGTGGTACCTCGCCAACGCCCTCGTCCACCTGCCCGTCGCCGACGTGCCCAGCCAGCGGGTCCAGCTCGTGTGGGGCCTGGTGCACGCGCTCGCGGCGGTGGCGCGGCCGCCGACGGCGACCTGGCCTACGGCTGACGCGGCCGGCGACGTGACCCTGGCCCAGGGGTGACGCGGTCCCTGCTGCCTATCCTGGCGGTATGGACGAGCAGGAGCGCAGGGCCCCCGTCGACCCCGTGCCGGGGCGGACGCCGACGTCGATGTGGCCCGGACTGGACGACCCCGAGCACTCCCGGTGGTATGCCGAGCGCTTCCGGACCATGGCCCGTGCCGGTCAGGACCTGGAGGGCGAGTCGCGCCTGACGGACGTGCTTGCCCCGCGCCGCGCGCGGCTGCTCGACGTCGGGTGCGGACCAGGGCGGCACGGCGGGCACCTGGCGAGGCTCGGGCACACGGTCGTCGGCGTCGACGTCGACCCCGAGCTGATCGCCGTGGCTGCCGAGGACCACCCGGGGGCGACCTGGCTGGTCGGCGACGTGGTGACCCTCGACCTGCCCGCGGCGGGGGTCGCGGAGCCCTTCGACGGGGCGCTGCTGGCCGGCAACGTCATGGACTTCGTGCCGGCCGAGCACCGGGCGGCGGCGCTGGCGCGGGTCGCCGCGCACGTGGTGCCCGACGGTTTCGTGCTGCTCGGGTGCCGGGTCGGCCGGGGCTTCACGCCGGCAGAGCTGGACGTCCTCGCGCCGGGTGCCGGACTCGTGCTGGAGCAGCGCTTCGCGACCTGGGACCTGCGGCCCTGGCGACCGGAGTCGGACTTCGCGGTGAGCGTGCTGCGTCGGCGGTGAGGGCAGCCGGGCCCTTCCCTTTGCGACGCCGCTGGCAAGTGCTTCGAAAAAATGTGCGACACGCTGTGGATATCTAGAACCTGTGTCCGAATGGTCGGTAGTGTGGGGAGCACGGATCGGCACCCGGGGAGGGGGTGGATGGCGTGGCCCATGACGGGTTGAGCGAGCAGCAGGCGTTGCGCGTGCGGCAGGCGATCGCAGCGGGGAGCGCTCTGGTGAGGCTGGATGAGCTGGGGGAGTTCGTGCCGGTGGACTGGGCCGCGGTGCGGGCGCGGGAGGCCGGCCGGC
>QEUR01000341.1 GCA_003577095.1 Acidobacteriota bacterium | reverse complement strand
CGGTCACGCCACCGCAGGTCAGAGCGCCGTGATCGTCACCGTCCCGGAAAAGTGGCCCAAGTCAGGCTGGTCGCAACCTCACCGCGAGCCGTGCACTGCTGTACGGGAGGCGGCCCGTGCCGGTTCATGGGCCTGGAGGTCAATCACCGGGGCGTCGTCGTTTTGGTATCGCGGCTGAGGCCGTGTCCAGCGCCGCGTCCTGCTATTGGTCTAGGTCATGGGCAACCTCCACACGACTGGAGAGGACGGCGGCGTCACGCCGTGGGGCCAGAGACACCTGGGTCGTGAGGGCTCAACACCCTTTCCGGGCGGAGCAGGGGTCGCTAGAATGACGACCACGCCAGCACCTCGATCCTGCTGTCGTCAGACCCCCGGAGGTTGCCGCCTCGCGGGGGTCAATCATGGCCGCAGCCCGGCTGGTTATGCCCCAGTTATGCCCAAGCGGGACACAAAAAACCGACCCTGGCTGCGTTTCCGCAGGTCAGGGTCGGTTTCTGTGTGGTCGGGGTGACAGGATTTGAACCTGCGACCTCTTCGTCCCGAACGAAGCGCGCTACCAAGCTGCGCCACACCCCGTGGCACCGGTGCGGCCCGAGAGCCGCACGCAGCGTCCGCAAGGATAACCCACACCCAGCGCGGTGACCGAATCCGTGGGTCAGGCCGCGGGCACGAGGGTGAGGAGGGTGGCCTCGGGCCGGCAGCAGAAGCGGAACGGCGTGTAGGGGTTGGCGCCCAGCCCCGCCGAGACGTGCAACCAGGCGGCGTGCTCGGGGGCGGTGGCGGAGGCGTAGGAACCGGCCCCGGGCCACCATCGCGACAGCCCCGCGGCGCGCCCCGTGTCCAGGTCGCAGTTGGTCACGAGGGCGCCGTGGAAGGGCACCTGCAGCTGTCCGCCGTGGGTGTGACCGGCGACGAGCAGCCGCGCGCCGTCGGCGGACATCGCGTCGAGGATCCGCTGGTACGGCGCGTGCGTCACCCCGATCTTCAGGTCGGCGTCCGCGGCCGGTGGACCGGCGACCACGGCGTACTCGTCGTAGCGAAGGTGCGGGTCGTCCACGCCGACGAGCTCCAGCCGCACGCCGGCCACTTCGATCCGGGCCCGGGCGTTGGTCAGGTCGACCCAGCCGCGGGAGGTCAGGCCCCGCACCAGGTCGTCGGTCGGCAGCCGCTGCGGGTCGCCGTCGAGGTCCGGTCCGGGGCCGTGCTGTCCCGGCTCGGCCGGACCGGTGCGCACCGGCTTGGGGTGGTTGTCGTCGAAGTAGCGCAGCGGGTTCCTGGGGCGCGGTCCGAAGTAGTCGTGGCTCCCCAGGACGAACGCCCCCGGCACGTCGAGCAGGCCGTCGAGGGTGTCCAGCAGCGCCGGGACGGCGTCGTGCGCCGCCAGGTTGTCGCCGGTGTCGATCACCAGGTCAGGCTCCAGAGCGGCCAGCCCCTCCACGAAGGCGCGCTTGAGCTGCTGCCGTGGCACCAGGTGCAGGTCCGACAGGTGCAGCACGCGCAGCGGCCGCGTCCCGGGCGGCAGGCACGGCACCTCGACCCTCCGCAGCGCGAACCACCTGGGTTCGGCCCACGTCGCGTAGGAGGCGGCACCCGCCGCCAGGACCGCGCCCGTGCCGAGCGCACGCCATACCCGTCCGACCATGCACCGATCCTCGCAGGTGGAGCAGGGAAACCCGGTGCCCGGCGTCCGACCGGGTGAGAGACTGGCGTCCATGACCACGCCACAGCGGACCGGACTCAAGGCGACCCTGCAGCACGACCTCACCGAGGCCATGCGCGCCAGGGACAGGGTGCGCGCGGGCACGATCCGGATGACGCTGACCGCGATCTACACC
>QEUR01000046.1 GCA_003577095.1 Acidobacteriota bacterium | reverse complement strand
GAGGCGAGCAGGACGGGCCCGTCGTCGGGCGCGTCGAGCAGGCAGGCCAGCGCCGACTGGCCGAAGCCGCTGAGCGCGGAGTAGTCCGGCCCGGCGGACAGGTCGCGGCGGGCGTTCTCGATGCTGAGGAAGTCGGTGCCGCCCCGGCCGCTGACGTCGGCGACCTCCACGCCGAGGTCGGCGAGGACCTCCAGGGTGGACCGGCTGAGCCCGAAGCCGACCTCCTTGACCACCACCGGGACGGGCGAGGCGGCCACCACCTCCGCCACGGACCGGCGCCACCGCGAGAAGTCACGGCTGCCCTCGGGCATCGCGGTCTCCTGCACGGCGTTGAGGTGGAGCTGGAGGGCGTCGGCGCCCAGCAGCTCGACGGCGCGCACGGCGTCCTCGCCGCTGCGGCCGGCGCCCAGGTTGGCCAGCACGAAGCCGTCGGGGTTCTCCTCCCGGATGACGGTGAAGCCGCGGGCGGCGTCCGGGTCGTCGAGGGCGATCGAGACCGAGCCGCACGCCATCGGCATACCCGTCTCGCGGGCGGCGACCGCGAGCTCGCGGTTGATCCGGGCGGTCAGGTCGGTGCCCCCGGTCATCCCGTTGACGTAGAAGGGGCTGGCCCACCGCCACCGGTGCACCTGCACCGACAGGTCGACCTCGTCGACGCTGACGCCGCCGAGGGCGTGGTGGACGAACTCCAGGTCGTCGAACTCCGAGGGCGGCCGGGTCAGCTGCTGCTCCTCGGCGAGCCGGACGTGGTCGTCCTTGCGCGCGGCGCGGTGCAGGTCGTGGCTCACGGTCCGGGGCTCCCTTCCGACGGCGGGGAGACCGGCAGGTCGAGGTGCCGTATGCCGTGAGCCTCCCACCCGGCCAGGATACCGGCCGGGGGTCGGCCGGCCGGGACCAGCGCGACGCCGCAGTCGCCGCCGCCCGCCCCGGACGGCTTGGCGGCGGCGCCGTGCTCCTCGGCGACGTCGCACAGCGCGCGCAGGCGCTCGGTCTCGATGAGGGTGCCGGAGTCGTGGCCGAGCTGCTGGAGCAGACGGCGGGCACGGCGCACCGCGTCCGTCGCCGCCTCCGGGTCGCCGGCGAGGCCGGTCACGAGGTCGTCCACGCAGGCCCGGCTGGCGGCGAGGAAGTCCTCCCGGCGGGCCGCGGCGCGGCGCTCCCCCCGCACACCGGCGACGAGCAGGTCGGTCGAGGCCGGGGACCCGGTCCAGCCCACGAGCAGGTCGAGCCCGCGCGGCCGCGGGAGCGGCCGGACGCCGAAGGGCTCCCACGCGGCGGAGCCGAGCACCTCGGACACCGGCCGCTCGGCCAGCTCCCGGACGAGCGCGGCGCGGTCGGGCGCGGTGTAGCGCAACCAGCCGCCGAAGGTGCTCGCCGCCAGGTCGCCGCCGGACGCGCGCGGCGAGACCTGGACCGTGGCCAGCAGCGCCAGCTGGAAGCGCTCGGTGGGCGTCAGGCCGAGCCCGTAGAACTGGTCGAGGGCCGCGACCAGCGCGACGACCACGGCACCGGAGGAGCCGAGGCCGAGCTTGCGCCCGTGCTGGTCCTCCAGGTCCGAGGAGATCCGGACGTCGAAGCACGCCGGGGCGGGGCCGCGCTCAGCGCGGAGGCGGTCGACGGTGCGCAGGGTGGCGGCCACGTGGTCGCGCACGTCGTGGGCGACGACGACCTCCCCGCTGCCGCCCTCGCGGCCCCAGGTGAGCGGTCCGGTGGGGTAGACGTCGGAGTGGACCCGGCCGACGCCCGGCTCGGCGGGTCCGTCGAGGCGCACGGTGAGCCGGCGGTCGACCGCGACGAGGACGGCCGGCTGCCCCGGGTCCACGACGGCGTACTCGCCGGCGACGTAGAGCTTGCCCGGCGCGCTGGTGCGGATCACCCGGTGGGCCCGGTCCCCGGCGCGGGCGGCACCGCGGGGCCCTCGGGGAGCAGGTGCGCGCCCGGCCCGGCCCCGACGGTGCGGACCTGCGCCTCCCCGACGATCCCGGACAGCCGTGCCGCCGTCGCGGCGGCGTCGTGCGGCTGGACGAGCACGGCGACGTTGGGGCCCGCGTCCGCGGTGGCCCAGGCGCCCACCCCGTCCTCCCGCAGCTCGGCGACCGCGTCGAAGACCTCCACGCTGCGGGGGCGCAGGTAGCGGATGGGCGGCTCGGTGGAGGCGATGAGCGCGTGCATGCGCAGCGCGTGCGCCTCGGTGAGCTCGCCGATGGTGGTGAAGTCGCCGGCGCGGCACGCCGCGACCATCCGCTCCAGGTAGTCCTCGGTGCTGCTCACCCAGGCCGCGAAGTAGGGCGAGGTGCTCGCGGTGCGGCGCATCGCCTCCCGGCTGGAGACGGCCTTGGGGCCGGCGTCGACGGTGGCGATGACCATCCCCATCGGTGGTGCTGGCACGGGCTCGGCGTAGGAGGAGCCGTCGTCGGTGCCGGCGTGCCAGACCGCGACGCCGTCGACGAGCGAGCGGGCCGCCGAGCCGGAGCCGCGCCGGGCCAGCCTGCTCAGCGCGCGGGCGTCGAGGTCGAGCCCGTAGGCGGCGGACGCGGCCACGGCCAGCGCGGCGAAGCCGGCGGCCGACGAGGCGAGACCCGCCCCGGTGGGTGCCTCGTTGACCGAACGGACGACGGCGCGCTCGGAGGTGCCGGCCTGCGAGCGCACCAGGTCGAGGAAGGCCGACACCCGGTCCAGCTGCTCGCCGGAGCGGACCTGGCCGTCCAGCTCCAGGCGATCCCGGTCCAGACCGGCCACCCGCTCGACGGTCGTGGTGGTGGCGAAGGCGTCGAGGGTCAGGCTCAGGCTGCCGGCCACCGGCAGGATGAGGTCCTCGTCGCGCTTGCCCCAGTACTTGATGAGCGCGATGTTGGGGTGGGCCCGCGCAGTGACGGTGCTCATGCGGCCGGCACCGTCGTCGTCCAGCTGCGGGCGGCGCCCGCGCCGCGCAGCGCGGTCGCGAGCTCGTCGGCGTGCTCCTCGGAGCCGGCGAGCGCGATGACGCAGCCACCCTGGCCGCCGCCGGTCAGCTTGGCCCCGGCAGAGCCGGCCGCCAGCGCCGCGGCGACGAGCCGGTCGAGCGTCTCGTTGCTCACCCCGAGCCCGGCGAGCAGCCGGTGGTCCTCGGTCATCGCCTCGCCGAGCGCGGCCACGTCACCGCGGGCCAGCCGGACGGCGCCGTCCTCGACCAGCTCGGCGATCCGGGCGAAGACACGCTCCACCCCCGGGCGGTCCGCGTCGAGCCGCGCCCGCACCCCCGCCACGGCCAGGGCGGTGGACCCGGCGCCGCCGGAGTCGGCCAGCACGAAGGTGGTCGCGGCGCCGACCTCGAGCGGCGCCACCCGGCCCCGCTGGAACCGGATCGGCGTGTCCGCGACGACGGCCCGGGCGTCGAGGCCGCTGGGGTTGCCGTGGGAGTGCCGCTCGGCCTCCTGGACGACCTTGTAGAGGGCGTCCGGGCCGAGCTCGACCGAGGCCAGGTCGGCCACCGCGCGGGTCACCGCGGCGGCCACCGCGGCGCTGGAGCCGAGCCCGCGCTCGTGGGGCAGGGAGCTGAGGATTCGCACCTGCGCGCCGGACGCGAGACCCACGAGGTCCAGGGCGGCCGAGAGCGCGGTGACGACCGGGCGGAGCAGACCCGGGGCGGTGGCGGCGTCGCCGGCGAAGAGCTCGCTGTCGACGTGCACGCCCTCGGCCGCCGGTCGCACCCGCGCCTCGACGCCCAGGCCGTGCACCGGGACGGCGAGGGCCGGCGTGCCGTAGACGACGGCGTGCTCACCCAGCAGGATGGCCTTGGCGTGCGCGTAGCCGGTCCCGGTCGCGTCGGGACGCCGCCGCGCGGGGTCGTCGGTCCCCCGCTGGCTGGACAGGTGTCTGGTGGCGGCCTGGTCGGTCACACGCCCAAGGGTACGGCCCCGACCCTGTGCGCAGGCTCAGCCGGCGCTGCGCACCACCGTCAGGGGCAGCAGCTTCTTGCCCGTGGGACCGATCTGGATCTCGGTGCCCAGCTGCGGGCAGACGCCGCAGTCGAAGCACGGCGTCCAGCGGCAGTCCTCGACCTCGCGCCCGTCGAGGGCGTCCAGCCAGTCCTCCCAGAGCCACTCCTTGTCCAGGCCCGAGTCGATGTGGTCCCACGGCAGCACCTCGTGCTCGCCGCGCTCCCGGGTGGTGTACCAGTCGACGTCGACCGGCTGGTCGGCCAGCGCGGTCTGCGCCGCCGCCATCCACCGCTCGAAGGAGAAGTGCTCGTTCCACCCGTCGAACCGGGCGCCGGCACGCCATACCTGCTCGATGACCGCACCCAGGCGGCGGTCGCCGCGGGACAGCAGCCCCTCGACGATCCCCGGCTGCCCGTCGTGGTAGCGGAAGCCGATGGCCGACCCGTAGCGGCGGTCGGCACGGACCGCGGCCCGCAGCTTGGCCAGCCGGGCGTCGGTCTCCTCCCAGCCCAGCTGTGCTGCCCACTGGAAGGGGGTGTGCGCCTTGGGCACGAAGCCGCCGATGGAGACGGTGCACCGGATGTCGCGGCGGCCGGAGACCTCCCGGCCGGTGTCGATGACCTTCTTGGCCAGGTCGGCGATCGCCAGCACGTCCTCGTCGGTCTCGGTCGGCAGCCCGCACATGAAGTAGAGCTTGACCTGGCGCCAGCCGGCCGCGTAGGCCGCCGCGACCGTGCGGATCAGGTCCTCCTCGGAGACCATCTTGTTGATGACGCGCCGCATGCGCTCGGTGCCGCCCTCGGGCGCGAAGGTCAGCCCCGAGCGGCGCCCGTTGCGGGTCAGCTCGTTGGCCAGGTCGATGTTGAAGGCGTCCACCCGGGTCGACGGCAGCGACAGCCCGGTCTGGGTGCCCTCGTAGCGGTCGGCCAGGCCGGTGGTGATGTCCTTGATCTCGGAGTGGTCGGCCGAGGACAGCGAGAGCAGGCCCACCTCGGACAGGCCGGTCGCCTCCAGGCCGCGCTCGACCATCTCGCCGATGCCGGTGATCGAGCGCTCACGGACCGGGCGGGTGATCATCCCGGCCTGGCAGAACCGGCAGC
Organism: Acidobacteriota bacterium; assembly: GCA_003577095.1. Classification (GTDB taxonomy): domain Bacteria; phylum Actinomycetota; class Actinomycetes; order Actinomycetales; family Dermatophilaceae; genus Ornithinicoccus. The sequence goes on along the minus strand of QEUR01000046.1, from coordinate 8,580 downwards.
CGCGGGTGCAGCCGCGGAAGATCTCCACGCTCATCCGCTCGTGCACGCTCTCGGTGATCGGCACGAGGGGCTTCTTGGGGTAGGGCCAGGCGTCGAGGTCCATCACGGTGTGCTTGGACACTCGCCACGGCACGCCGTGCAGGTCGGCGCGCGGGGCGACGCGCTGGATGCGCCCGTCGGGCAGGTAGTCCACGTCGTAGAAGGCGGGCACGTAGACCCCGCCGGTGCGGGCGAGCTCCAGCAGGAGGCCCTCGCGCCCGTCGGGGCGACCGGCCTCCTTCCACGCCCGGACGATCCGGGAGGTGTGCAGCACCGCCTCCTCGCCGTCGCCGACGATGACGGCGTCGACGAAGTCGGCGATCGGCTCGGGGTTGAAGCTCGCGTGCCCGCCGGCGACCACGAGCGGGTCGTCCTCGCCGCGCTCGGCCGCGTGCAGGGGGATGCCCGCCAGGTCGATCGCGGTGAGCATGTTGGTGTAGCCCAGCTCGGTGGAGAAGGACAGACCCAGCAGGTCGAAGTCACGCACGTCGCGGTGCCCGTCCACGGTGAACTGCGGGACCCCGTGCTCGCGCATCACGGCCTCCATGTCGGGCCACACCGCGTAGGTGCGCTCGGCGAGGACGTCGGGCTGCTCGTTGAGCACCTCGTAGAGGATCATCACGCCCTGGTTGGGCAGGCCGATCTCGTAGGCGTCGGGGTACATCAGCGCCCAGCGGACCGTGTGCTCGCCGCCGCACTCCCAGTCCTTGACGGTGGAGTTCAGCTCGCCGCCGACGTACTGGACCGGCTTGCTCACCTGCTCCAGCAGCGGCTCGAGCTCGGGCAGCAGCGAGACGCCGGGCGCGCGGGCGGGGACCGTGGGCTGGGTGACGGACATGGCTCCAGGGTATGGCGTGGTGCCGCCACCCTCAGCCGAGCGGCAGCCCGGCGGTGGCCCGGCGGCCCCGGATCAGGTCAGCGGGACGGCATACCTGATCAGTCGGTGTAGAACTTGTCCAGGTCGTCCTTGTACTTGGCCACGACCGCCTTGCGCTTGAGCTTCATGCTCGGGGTCAGGTCACCCTCCTCGACCGACAGGTCGTGGTCGAGGATGTGGAACTTCTTGATCTGCTCCCAGCGGTTCAGCTTGGCGTTGAGCTCGTCGACGTAGCCCTGCACCATCTCCCGGCACGCGTCGGAGGAGACGATCTGGCTGTAGGAGTCGCCGGCCATGCCGTGCTTGGCGCCCCAGGCGGTGATCGCCTCGGCGTCGAGGGTGATGAGCGCGGAGACGAACTTGCGGCCGTCGCCCTCGATGATCAGCTGGCTGGCGTAGGGGCAGATGCCCTTGAACATCGACTCGATCATCGACGGCGCGACGTACTTGCCGCCGGAGGTCTTGAACAGGTCCTTCTTGCGGTCGGTGATCCGCAGGTGCCCCCGCTCGTCGACGTCGCCGATGTCACCGGTGCCGAACCAACCCTCGTCGTCGAGCACCTCCGCGGTGAGGTCGTCGCGGTTGTGGTACCCGGCCATCACGCCCGGGCCGCGCACCAGGATCTCGCCGTCCTCGGCGATGCGCACCTCGGTGCCCGGCAGGGGCCAGCCGACGGTCCCGAAGACGTTGTCCTCAGGGACGGGCCGGTTGACGAACGAGGCGGCGCTGGTCTCGGTCAGCCCGTAGCCCTCGATGATGACCAGCCCCATCGCGTCGAACCACCGGCCGACGTCCGGGTTGAGCGCGGCGGAGCCGGAGATGAAGAAGCGGACGCGCCCGCCGAAGCGCTCCCGGATCTTGCTCAGGACGAGCTTGTCCGCGATCCGGTACTTCAGCCCGAGCAGGCCGCTCGGCTCCCGGCCGCCGCGGCGCACCTCGGCCGCCTCCAGCCCGACGCCGACGGCCCAGTCGAAGAGCTTGGCCTTGACGCCGCCCTCGTCGGCCATCATCGTGACGATCTTGCCGTAGGCCTTCTCGAAGATCCGCGGTGCCGCCGCCATGAAGGTCGGCTTCAGCACCCCGACGTTCTCGACGATTCTGGTCACGTCCCCGGCGACCGCCGTCGGGAAGCCGATCTGCATCGGCAGCACCAGCAGCATCTTGCCGAAGACGTGCGACAGCGGCAGCCAGAGGAACTGCAGGTCGTCCGGTCCGAGGATGTCGATGCTGTCGACCGTGGCGCCGATGTAGGTCCAGGAGGAGTGGAGCAGCCGCACGCCCTTGGGCCGGCCCGTCGTGCCGGAGGTGTAGATGATGGTGGCCAGGTGGTCGGGGGTCAGCCCGTCGATGCGCGCGTCGACCACGCCCGGCTCCGCGGCCAGCCGCGCCGAGCCCAGCGTCTCCAGCTCGGCCAGGGTGATCACCCAGTCGCCGTCGCCCTCGCCGTCCAGCGTCACGACCTTGAGCACGTCGGGGAGCTCGGAGCGCATCGAGCGCAGCGTGTCCACGTGCTCGGGGGTCTCGGCCACGACCACCCGGCTGCCGGAGTCGGCCACGATGAAGGCCACGTCCTCGGGGATCGTCGTGGGGTAGATGGTGGTGGTCGCCGCCCCCGCGCACATGATCGCTATGTCCGCCAGCACCCACTCGATCCGGGTGCTCGCCATCACCGCGACCCGCTCCTCGGGCTGCACGCCCAGCTCCACCAGGCCGGCCGCCAGGGCGTAGGCGCGGTCCCGGGTCTGCGCCCAGGTCAGCGACCGCCACCCCTCGCCCTCGGGGTAGCGGAAGGCCTCCTCGCCCGAGGACGCGGCGACCCGCTCCCGGAACAGGTGGGCCACGCTCTGGGCCCGGTCGTCGATCACGCTGTGGTCGACGACCTCGTCGGTCACGGAACGCGCCATGGGTGTGAACTCCTTCGTCGTCACGGTCGTCGGGCCGTCAGCCCGGACGCCGCCCTGCCTGCACGTGCACCGATCCTCTCAGGTCGGCCCGCCCGCGCCAAGCATCGGGGCTGCCGCGCTGCGCGCTGGCGACCAGACCGACGGCGAGCCAGCAGGCCAGCATCGAGGAGCCGCCGTAGGACAGGAAGGGCAGCGGCAGCCCGGTCACGGGCATCAGGCCCAGGTTCATGCCGACGTTCTCGAAGACCTGGAAGGCGAACCAGGCCCCCACCCCGACCGCGACGAGCCGGCCGAACGGGTCCTCGCACCGCAGTGCGACGAGCAGCGCGCGCACCACGAGGAAGGCCAGCAGCACGACCAGGCCGGCGGCGCCGAGGAAGCCCAGCTCCTCGCCGGCGACCGAGAAGACGAAGTCGGTGTGCTGGAAGGGGACCAGCCCGCCCTGGGTCCGCGGCCCCTGGCCGAGCCCGGTGCCGGACCAGCCGCCGGAGGCGACGGCCAGGCGCACCTGCGCCGTCTGGTAGCCGATCCCCTCCGGGTCCAGCGACGGGTCGCGGAAGGCCAGCAGCCGGTCCAGCTGGTAGGGGTCCAGCAACGGGACGGCGACGGCGGCCACCACGGCCGCGACGGTCCCGGCCAGCGCCGCGACGGTCCAGCGCAGCGCGGCCCCCGACGCCGCGACGACCCCGACGGTCAGCATGCCCAGCACCAGCGCGCTGCCCAGGTCCGGCTGGAGCAGGATGAGCGCGACCGGCACGGCCGCGAGCGACCAGGCCAGCAGCACGTCGCGCCAGCCCGGCGGCAGGAAGGGGTCGCGCCCCTCGGCGAGGATCATCGCCAGCCCGATGACCAGCCCGATCTTGGCCAGCTCGGCCGGCTGCAGGGAGAAGCCGCCGGGCAGGAACAGCCAGGAGCGCGAGCCGTTGACGGTCCGGCCCAGCGGCGTGAGGACCAGGACGAGGCCGGCGACCCCGACCAGGTAGATCCACGGGGCCGCGGCGCGCAGCCGCCGCACGTCGACGAGCGCCAGCGCCAGCGCCCCGGCGGCCCCGACCGCGGCGTTGACCAGGTGGCGCACCGCGAGGTCGGCACCGACCTGGCGGTGGGTGGCCGACCACACGAGCAGCGCGCCGACGAGGGAGAGCCCGAGGGCGGCGACGAACAGGCCCCAGTCGGTGCGAGCGAGCACGGTGCGCACCGCCGCCCCGGCACCGTGCCCGGGGGCGGGGCGCGGCGGCATACCGGACCTCAGCGCAGCAGCTCGCGCGTCTGGTCGACGTCGCGGGCCATCTGCTCCATGAGCGCCTCGACCGAGTCGAAGCGCAGGTTGTCGCGCAGCCGCCGCACGAACTCGACGTGCACGACCTCGCCGTAGAGCTCGAGGTCGTCGCGGTCCAGGACGTAGGCCTCGACGCTGCGCTCGACGTCCTGGAAGGTCGGGTTGGTCCCGACCGAGATCGCGGCGGGCAGCCGGCGGTCCGGGTGGTCGGCGGGCAGCTCGGGACGCTCGAGCCACCCGGCGTAGACGCCGTCGGCGGGCACGAGCCCCTCGCTGTCCGCGCTGAGGTTGGCCGTGGGGTAGCCCAGGTCGCGGCCGCGCTTGTAGCCGTGGACGACCTCGCCGGACACCCGGTGCAGCCGCCCGAGGATCTCGGCGGCCTCCTCGACCTCGCCCTCGACGATCGCCTCGCGCAGCGCCGTGGAGGACCACGAGCGCACCCCGTCCTGCGTCTCCCCGACCGTCCCGGGGACGACGACCTCGAAGCCGTGCTGCTCCCCCAGCTCGCGCATGGTGTCGGCGTCGCCGCTGTTGTGCAGGCCGAAGCGCGAGTCGTGGCCGATGACGACGACCTGCGAGCGCAGCCCGCGGACGAAGGTCTGGACGACGAAGTCCTCCGGGGTGAGCCGGGCGTACTCGCGGGTGAACTCGACCACGACGACGCCGTCCAGGCCGGCCTCCTCGAGGAGCTCGAGACGGTGCTCGAGCCCGCAGATCGACTTCGGCGCCCGCTCGGGGTGCAGGACCGCGACCGGGTGCGGGTCGAAGGTGACCGCGACGGCGGCCAGCCCGCGCTCCCGCGCGATGGAGGTGACGGTGTCGATCACGGCGAGGTGGCCGCGGTGGACCCCGTCGAAGTTGCCCAGCGTGGCGACGGTGGGGCCGAGGTCGGCGGGGACGTCGTCGAGGCGGGTCCAGCGGTGCACGGGCGTCACTCTACTTCGCGCCGACGGGGGCGAGGACCACGCGGGGGCGGGCCTGGGCGCCCGACTCGTCGAGCACCGCGACGAGGGTCCCGTCCGGCGCGAACGCGGCGACCGGCCCGACCCTGCCGGGCTCGGCGGAGTCGATCTGCTGCCCGTAGCCCAGGGCCCGCGCCTGCGCCTCGTCGAGCTCGCGCGCCGGCATGGCGGCGCGGGCCGCGTCCGCCAGGCCCACGAGGTGTGCCGCGGGACCGGGCCCCGTGTCGGGGTCCAGCTGCTCGAGGGTGGCCGCCCGGTCGAGGGTGAACCCGCCGACCCGGGTGCGCCGCAGGGCGGTCAGGTGCCCGCCGACGCCGAGCGCCGCGCCCAGGTCGCGGGCGAGGGCCCGCACGTAGGTGCCCGAGGACACCTCGACCTCGGCGTCGACGTCGAGCACGCCCTCGGGTACGGGTATGCCGTCCGCGCCCGCCTCGCCCGGCCGCCGGGTGGCGAGCACCTCGAAGCGGCTGACCGTCACCGGCCGGGCCGCCAGCCGGACCTCCTCGCCGGCGCGGACGCGGGCGTAGGACCGCCGGCCGTCGACCTTGATGGCGCTCACGGCGCTGGGCACCTGCTGGATCTCCCCGGTCAGCGTCGTCACCGCCTCGGCGACCTCCGACCCGGTGAGGTGGGCGGCGTCGGACCCGCCGGTGACCTCCCCCTCGGCGTCGTCGGTCAGCGTGGACCGCCCGAGGCGCACGGTGGCGGCATACCCCTTGTCGTGCCCGACGAGGAAGGTGAGCAGCCTGGTGCCCCTGTTGACGCCGACGACGAGCACCCCGGTGGCCATCGGGTCCAGGGTCCCGGCGTGGCCGACCCGGCGGGTGCGGCACAGGCGGCGCAGGCGGCCGACGACGTCGTGGCTGGTCCAGCCGGCCGGCTTGTCGACGACCAGCAGGCCGTCGCCGACCGGTGCCGCCCCGGCCGCCGTCCCGTCAGCGGTCATCCGGGTCCGCGGCGGGCTCGTCGCCCTCGTCCTGGGAGCGCGGCTTGCGGTAGGGGTCCTCCTCGCCGGCGTAGCCGGCCGCCTTGCGCGCGGCGGCCAGCTCGGCGTCGCGGGCGGCGACCTCGCGGAGCAGCTCGTCCAGGTGCTGGGCGTCCTCGGGCAGGGCGTCGAGGATGAACTCCAGGCTCGGGGTGAGCCGGATGCCCAGACCGCGGCCGACGAAGGAGCGGAGCCGGCCGCGGTACTCCTCCAGGACCTCCGCGGCGGTCTGGCGGTCCTCGTCGGTGCCGAGGACGGTGTAGAAGACGCTGGCGTGCTGCAGGTCGCCGGTGACGCGCACGTCGGTGACGGTGACGAAGCCGACGCGCTCGTCCTTGACGACCTGCGTCAGCCCCTGCGTCACCAGCTGCTTGATGCGCTCGGCGATGCGACGTGCTCGGGCCTGGTCTGCCATGGCGACCTCCGTGGTGTCGAGGGGGTGTCGGGCGGCCCGTCCATCCTACGGAGGGGGCGGGTGGGCGACGGGACGGCCGGGGCCGGCCCCACCCGGAGGTGGAGCCGGCCCTCGTGCCGTCCCGACGGGGTCAGGCGCGCGGGATCTCGCGCATCTCGTAGGTGGTGATGAGGTCGTCCACCTGGATGTCGTTGAACGAGCCCAGGTTGATACCGCACTCGAAGCCCTCCCGGACCTCGGTGACGTCGTCCTTGAACCGCCGCAGACCGGCGATCTCCAGACCCTCGGTGATGACGACCCCGTCGCGGGTGATGCGCGCCTTGGCACCGCGGTTGATGGTGCCGCTGCGCACGATGGTGCCCGCCACGTTGCCGAAGTTGGAGCTGCGGAAGATCTCCCGGATCTCGGCGGTGCCGATCTCGTGCTCCTCGTACTCCGGCTTGAGCATGCCCTTGAGGGCGTTCTCGATGTCCTCGATGGCCTGGTAGATCACCGAGTAGTAGCGGATCTCCACACCCTCCTTGTTGGCGTACTCCGCGTTCTGGCCCTCGGCCCGGACGTTGTAGCCCAGGATGATGGCGTCGGAGGCGACGGCGAGGTTGATGTTGTTCATCGTGATGGCGCCGACGCCGCGGTCGATGATCCGCAGGTCGACCTCCTCGCCCACGTCGATCTGGAGCAGCGCGTCCTCCAGGGCCTCGACCGAGCCGGACACGTCGCCCTTGAGGATGAGGTTGAGCGTCTCCACCTTGCCCTGGGCGAGGGCCTGGTTGAGGTCCTCCAGGCTGATCCGCTTGCGGGACTTGGCCAGCGCGGCCTGCCGGTCGGCGGCCTCCCGCTTCTCGGCGATCTGGCGCGCGGTCCGGTCGTCGGGCGCCACCACGAAGGTGTCGCCCGCCCGGGCCACGGTGTCCAGACCCAGCACCTGCACCGGACGCGACGGGGTCGCCTCCTGCACGTTGTTGCCGTTGTCGTCGAGCAGCGCCCGCACGCGGCCGTGGCTGGAGCCGGTGACGATCGCGTCGCCGACCCGCAGGGTGCCCTGCTGGACCAGGACGGTCGCGACGGCGCCGCGGCCCTTGTCCAGGTTGGCCTCGATCGCGACGCCGCGCGCGTCCTTGTCGGGGTTGGCGCGCAGGTCGAGCGCCGCGTCGGCGGTCAGCAGGACCGCGTCGAGCAGGGCGTCGATGTTGGTGCCCTGCTTGGCGGACACGTCGACGAACATCGTCTCGCCGCCGTACTCCTCGGCCACCAGGTTGTACTCGGTCAGCTGCTGGCGGATCTTGGCCGGGTTGGCGCCGTCGACGTCGATCTTGTTGACCGCGACGACGATCGGGACGTCCGCCGCCTGGGCGTGGTTGAGCGCCTCGATCGTCTGCGGCATCACGCCGTCGTCGGCGGCGACCACGAGGATCGCGATGTCGGTCACCTTGGCACCGCGGGCACGCATGGCGGTGAACGCCTCGTGGCCCGGGGTGTCGATGAAGGTGATCGCGCGCTCCTCGCCGTCGTGCTCGGTGCGCACCTGGTAGGCACCGATGTGCTGGGTGATGCCGCCGGCCTCGCCCTGGCCCACCTCGGAGCGACGGATCGCGTCCAGCAGGCGGGTCTTTCCGTGGTCGACGTGGCCCATGACGGTGACGACCGGCGGGCGCGGGACGAGGTCCTCGTCGGACTCCGCCTCGGCCTCGGCCTCCAGGTCCAGCCCGAAGGAGCTGAGCAGCTCGCGCTCCTCCTCCTCGGGCGAGACGACGCGGATGTCGTAGCCGAGCTCGGAGCCCAGCACGCCGAAGGTGTCCTCGTCGAGCGACTGGGTGGCGGTGGCCATCTCACCGAGGTGGAAGAGCACCGTCACCAGCGAGGCCGGGTCGACGTTGATCTTGTCGGCGAAGTCGGTCAGCGAGGCGCCGCGGCGGACCGTGACGGTCTGCCCGTTGCCGCGCGGGATGCTGACGCCGCCGATCGTCGGCGCCTGCATCTGCTCGAACTCCTGGCGCTTGGCCCTCTTGGACTTGCGCCCGCGGACCTTCCCGCCGCCGCGACCGAAGGCACCCTGGGTGCCGCCGCGCCCGCGCGGGCCGCCGCCACGACCGCCGGGGCCGCCCCGGAAGCCGCCACC
>QEUR01000045.1 GCA_003577095.1 Acidobacteriota bacterium | reverse complement strand
TACTACGACTACTACCAGCCGGAGGCCTACGTCCCGCAGACGGACACCTACATCGAGAAGGACTCGTCCATCAACGACGAGGTCGAGCGGCTGCGGCACTCGGCGACCAACAGCCTGCTCACCCGGCGCGACGCGGTCGTGGTCGCCTCCGTCTCGTGCATCTACGGCCTGGGCACCCCGCAGGAGTACGTCGACCGGATGGTGCGGCTGCAGGTCGGCCAGACCATCGAGCGGGACGAGCTGCTGCGCCGCTTCGTCACCATGCAGTACTCCCGCAACGACGCCGCCTTCACCCGCGGCACCTTCCGGGTGCGCGGCGACACGGTCGAGATCATCCCGCAGTACGAGGAGCTGGCGGTCCGCATCGAGTTCTTCGGCGACGAGATCGACAAGATCTACACCCTGCACCCGCTGACCGGCGAGGTGCTGCGCGAGGAGCAGGAGATGTACGTCTTCCCGGCCTCGCACTACGTGGCCGGTCCGGAGCGGATGGAGCGGGCGATCGCCGGTATCGAGGCCGAGCTCGCCCAGCAGCTGGAGACCTTCGAGAAGCAGGGCAAGATGCTCGAGGCGCAGCGGCTGCGGATGCGCACGACCTACGACATCGAGATGATGCGCCAGGTCGGCTCCTGCTCGGGCATCGAGAACTACTCGCGCCACATCGACGGCCGCGAGCCAGGGTCGGCGCCCAACTGCCTGCTCGACTACTTCCCCGAGGACTTCCTGCTGGTCATCGACGAGTCGCACGTGACCGTGCCGCAGATCGGCGCCATGTACGAGGGCGACATGTCGCGCAAGCGGACCCTCGTCGAGCACGGCTTCCGGCTGCCCAGCGCGATGGACAACCGGCCGCTGAAGTGGGAGGAGTTCCTCGAGCGCATCGGCCAGACCGTCTACCTGTCCGCGACACCGGGCGACTACGAGATGGCCAAGGCGGACGGCGTCGTCGAGCAGATCATCCGCCCGACCGGCCTGGTCGACCCCGAGGTCGTGCTCAAGCCGACCAAGGGGCAGATCGACGACCTGCTGCACGAGATCGGCGAGCGGACCGCCCGCGACGAACGCGTCCTCGTCACCACCCTGACCAAGAAGATGGCCGAGGACCTCACCGACTACCTGCTCGACAAGGGCGTGCGGGTCCGCTACCTGCACTCCGAGGTCGACACGCTGCGCCGGGTGGAGCTGCTGCGGGAGCTGCGGCTGGGGGAGTACGACGTGCTCGTCGGCATCAACCTGCTCCGCGAGGGCCTCGACCTGCCCGAGGTGTCCCTCGTCAGCATCCTCGACGCCGACAAGGAGGGCTTCCTGCGCTCCACCCGCTCGCTCATCCAGACCATCGGCCGCGCCGCCCGCAACGTCTCGGGCCAGGTCCACATGTATGCCGACACCGTCACCCCCTCGATGCAGGACGCCATCGACGAGACCAACCGACGGCGCGAGAAGCAGCTGGCCTACAACGCCGCCAACGGCATCGACCCGACGCCGCTGCGCAAGAAGATCGCCGACATTACCGACATGCTCGAGCGGGAGGACGCCGACACCGAGACCCTGATGGGCAGCGGGCGCCGGCAGTCCCGGGGTACGGGCCGCAGCCGCGGTGCCGCCGCGGCGGTCGGCACGACCGTGATCGAGCGCCGCTCCACCGACGACCTGCCCGCCACCGAGCTGGCCCAGCTCATCCACGAGCTGACCGACCAGATGCACCAGGCGGCGACCGACCTGCACTTCGAGCTCGCCGCCCGGCTGCGGGACGAGATCTCCGAGCTGAAGAAGGAGCTGCGGCAGATGCGCGAGGCCACCGCGTAGCGGCGGCGACGGTCGGGCGGCCGGGGGTCGCCCACCTGCCCCGCCGGTGCCGCTGTGCCACAATGACGAGGTCCATCGGAGGGGAGTATCCCCGGCGGCGTCCTCGTCAGGACGGTCCGGACCGCACCAGCGGCCGGACCCGGGGAGCCGGCACCCGGGCAGCCCCCTCGCGGGTCTGCGGTGCGGGAGAGACCTCCGGTCCGTAGAACTGACCGGAAGGGTGTCTTCATGACCGTGCCCCCCTGGGTATGGATCCTCACCATCGCGCTGATCACCGTGGTCTTCGCCTTCGACCTGCTCGTGCTAGGCCGGCGGCCGCACGAGCCCTCGCGCCGGGAGGTGTCCGTCGCGCTGACCGTCTACGTCGGCCTGGCGGTGCTCTTCGGCCTGGGGGTCCTCGTCGTCGAGGGCGGCCAGCTGGCCGGCGAGTTCTTCGCCGGGTGGTTGACGGAGTACTCGCTGTCGATCGACAACCTGTTCATCTTCCTCATCATCATGGCCAAGTTCGGGGTGCCGAGGAAGTACCAGCAGTACGCGCTGATGGTGGGGATCGTCATGGCGCTGGTCATGCGCGCGGTCTTCATCCTGATCGGGGCGGCCGCGATCGAGCGCTGGTCCTGGGTCTTCTACATCTTCGGCGCCTTCCTGATCTACACCGCGGTGAAGCTGGCCAAGGAGAACCTGAGCCACGACGACGAGGACGAGGACGTCCCCGAGAACGCCGTCCTGAAGTTCGTCGAGCGCCACTTCCCGGTGACCCAGTCCTGGGACGGCGGCACCAAGCTGCGCGTGGTCGAGGCGGGCAAGAAGGTCCTCACCCCGATGGCCATCGTCATCATCGCGCTCGGCACCACCGACCTGCTCTTCGCCCTCGACTCGATCCCGGCGATCTTCGGCCTGACCCAGGAGCCCTACCTGGTGCTGATGGCCAACGTCTTCGCGCTGATGGGTCTGCGACAGCTCTACTTCCTCCTCGGCGACCTGCTCAAGCGGCTCGTCTACCTGGGCCTGGGCCTGGCGGTGCTGCTCGCCTTCATCGGCGTCAAGCTCATCATCCACGCGCTGCACGAGAACAACCTGCCGTTCATCAACGGCGGCGAGCCCTTCCACGTCTGGGACATCCCGATCTGGTTCTCCCTCGGCGCGATCGTCGTCATCCTCGGCGTCACCGCGGTGCTGAGCCTGCTCAAGACCCGCAAGGACAACCGCGGCGGCGGCCGGGGCAGGGAGGCCGACCTCGACGAGGTCAGCCTGCTCGGGGACGGCCACGAGCGCCGGCAGCAGGAGGACGGCCGGGACCAGGACGGCGACGAGCGCGGCTGAGCGGGCCCCCACCCCTCCGACCGCGACCGGAGCCCGCCCGCCACGACGGTCACGCTCCGCGCGGCAGCGCACGGTGGCATGTAACATTGCACTCAGCGTCAGATCAACAGAGAGGCTGATCCATGCCACAGACCATGCAGGGCGTGTTCGCGGTGTCGACCACGCCGTTCGGAGCCGACGGCCGGCAGCAGCTGGACGTCCTGGGACGGGGACTCGAGCGGGCCCTGGACGCCGGCGTCCACGGGATCCTCACCCAGGGCGCGACGGGGGAGGCCCTCGCCCTGACCCCCGAGGAGCGGGACGCCCAGGTGCGGGCCACGGTGGAGACCGTGGCCGGCCGGGTCCCGGTGGTCGTGGGCTGCATGGCCTACCGCCCCGAGGACATGCTGGCCCAGATCCGTGAGGCGGCCCGCGCCGGCGCCGCCGCCGCGATGGTCACGCCGCCGTTCTACGGGGGCCTGGCGCCCGAGGCCGCCGTCGAGGCGCTCGACCTCGTGCTGCGCGGGAGCGAGCTGCCGGTCATGGTCTACAACAACCCCCACTCCACCGGCGTCGACCTGCTCCCGGAGCACCTGGCGACGCTGGCCGGTCGCGAGACCTTCTGGAGCGTCAAGGAGACCTCGGGTGCCGCGACGCGGGTCGCCGAGCTCCGCGCCGCCCTCGGCGATCGGGTCGAGGTCTTCGTCGGCGCCGACGGGATCGCCCTGGAGGGCTTCCTGCAGGGCGCCAGCGGCTGGGTCGCCGCGTCCGCCTACCTCACCCCAGGGCCGTGCGTGCGGCTCTGGGAGCTCGCCCGGGCCGGCGACTGGACCGCCGCGGCGCAGCTCTGGCGGCGCCTGTCGGTCCCGCTGGGCCAGATCGAGGGCAGCCCGGCGTTCATCTCCCTGATCAAGCAGGGCCTGGGGTCGCTGGGGCTCGAGCAGGGGCCGGTGCGCCCGCCGCTGCCGACCGCGTCCGAGGAGTCCGTGGCGGCCGTGGTGGCCGCCGTCACCGCGATCGAGCAGGAGGCTTGAGATGTCCGAGCGAGGCACCGCCTTCGTCCAGCAGGTCCTCGAGGGCCAGCTGGGCGTCCACGTCGCCAGCAAGCTGCAGCCCGGCCAGGGAGAGCCGGTCGAGCTGATCAACCCCTCGACGGGCGCGCCCATCGGCTCCCTCGCCGGCGCCTCCCCGGCGCAGGTCGACGAGGCCGTGGCGGCAGCCCGGGCCGCCTTCACCACCCCCGGGTGGGCCGACGACGACGCCGGTCGCGCGGCGACCCTGCGCCGCCTGGCCGACCTCGTGCAGGAGCACGCCGAGGAGATCGCCTACCTCGACGCGATCGAGGCCGGCAAGGTGCACCGGCTCAGCGTCGAGGAGGACGTGGCCGACGTCGTGGCCAACCTGCGCTACTTCGCCGACCTGGCCGACCACCACGAGGGCCGCCAGCTCCAGGGCCCGGACGGCTGGGGCTGGGTCCGCGGCATCCCGATCGGCGTGGTCGGCGTGGTCCTGCCCTGGAACTTCCCGATCGCGATGCTCGGCTGGAAGGTCGCCCCGGCGCTGGCCGCCGGCAACGCCCTGGTCATCAAGCCGGCCGAGGACTCGGTCCTGAGCGCCCTCTACTTCGGCGAGCTGGCCCGCGAGGCCGGCGTGCCCGACGGCGTGGTCAACGTGCTCGTCGGCGACGGCCCCGGGGTCGGCCAGGCCCTCGGGCTGCACGAGGACGTCGACATGCTGACCTTCACCGGCTCCGGCGAGGTCGGCCGGCTCTTCCTGGGCTACTCCGCGCAGTCCAACCTCAAGCGGGTCTCCCTGGAGCTCGGCGGCCGCGCCGCCTACATCGTCGACTCCGAGCACACCAAGGACCCGGCGGCGATCGCCGAGGACATCGTCGGGGCGGCCTTCGGCAACGCCGGGCAGAACTGCACCGCCACCTCGCGCGTCGTCTACGTCGGCGGCGAGGACGGTTACGCCCGCTTCAGCCGGGCGCTCGCGGAGCAGGCGCTCGCCTTCCCCGTCGGGGACCCCCTGGGCGAGGACGCCGCCATGGGTCCGGTCATCAACGCCGAGGCCCGCGACCGGATCACCGCCTGGGTCGAGGAGGCGGTCGGGGCCGGCGCCACCGTCCTCGCGTGCCAGGAGGGGCTGCCCGAGGGGGAGGGCTTCTGGGTCGCACCCACGCTCCTGCAGGACGTCCCCGACAGCGTGGCCCTCGGCACCGGAGAGGTCTTCGGCCCGGTGGCCCAGGTCATCCGGGTGGACAGCCGGGAGCAGGCGGTCGAGCTGGTCAACGGCGAGCCCTACGGCCTTGCCTCGACGGTCTGGTGCGAGGACCTGTCGACCGCCAAGTGGTGGACCGACCAGGTCCGCGTCGGCACGCTGGCCCTCAACGGCTACAGCGAGGGCACCGTCGCGACGCCGTTCGGCGGGCTGCGCCAGTCCGGCTTCTGGGGGCGGGACAACGGCCCCGAGGCGCTGGACGGCTACCGCGAGCTGATGACCGTCTGGGTCGCGGCCCCCTGACCCCGGTCCGGGTCAGCACGGGCGGAGGACGCATGCGCGTCGTGGTCGTCGGGGCCGGGATCGTCGGGGCCAGCTGCGCGCTGGCCGCCGCGAGGGCCGGCTGCGAGGTGGTGGTGCTCGACCGCGGGCAGGTCGGCGCCGGCACGACCAGCCGTGGCGAGGGCAACGTCCTCGTCTCGGACAAGGAGCCCGGCCCCGAGCTGGACCTGGCCCTGGTCAGCCGGACCGTGTGGGGACGGTGGGCGGAGGAGCTCGGCGCCGACGCGCTGGAGTTCGAGCCCAAGGGCGGCGTCGTCGTCGCCACCGCGGCCGAAGCGCTCACCCCGCTGGGCGAGCTGGTCGCGGGCCAGGAGGCGGCCGGGGTGGTCGCCCACGCGGCCGGTCCGGACGACCTGCGCGGGCTGGAGCCGCACCTGGCGCCCGACCTGCCCGGCGGCTACCACTACCCGCAGGACGCGCAGGTGCAGCCGGTCCTCGCCGCCGCGACCATCCTGGCGGCCGCGGTACGCCTGGGCGCGCGGCACCGCCCGGCGACCGAGGTCGTGGGGGCCCGGCGGAGCACCGACGGGGCGCTGCAGGCGGTCCTGTGCGCCGACGGCAGCGAGGTCGCCGCCGACGCCGTGGTCAACGCGGCCGGGACCTGGGGCGGGCAGGTGGGCGAGCGGCTCGGCGCGCCGGTGCCCGTCCTGCCGCGCAAGGGCTACGTCCTGGTCACCCAGCCGGTGCCGGCGCTCGTGCACCACAAGGTCTACTCGGCCGACTACGTGGCCAACGTGGCGGCCTCGACCGAGGGCCTGGAGACCTCCTGCGTGGTGGAGTCGACCCGTGGCGGGACGATCCTGATCGGGGCGAGCCGGGAGAGGGTCGGCTTCGACCCGGCGATGGAGCCCTCGACGGTGGCGCTCCTCGCCGCCCAGGCGGTGCGGCTCTTCCCCGTGCTGGAGCGCGTGCAGCTGATGCGCGTCTACCGGGGGTTCCGCCCCTACTGCCCCGACCACCTGCCGGTCGTCGGTCCCGACCCCCGGGTCCCCGGCGTCCTGCACGCCTGCGGCCACGAGGGTGCTGGCGTCGGCCTGGCGCCGGCCACCGGCGAGCTCGTCGCCGCCCACCTCACCGGCGCCGACCCCGTCGCCACCCTCGGCATCGACCCCCGACCCTTCCTGCCCGACCGGCTGCTGACCGGTGCGGGTGACGCCACCCGGACGGAGGACCTGACGTGACCAGCTTCCGGCTCGACGGGCGGCCCGTGCCGTTCGTGCCCGGACAGACCCTCGGCGCCGCGCTGGTGGCCGCCGGACGCACCTCGTGGCGCACCACCCGCAACGAGGGACGTCCCCGGGGCATCTTCTGCGGCATCGGGGTGTGCTTCGACTGCCTCCTGACCGTCGACGGCGTGCCCGACCAGCGGGCCTGCCAGGTGCTCGCCACCGAGGACCTCGAGGTCGGCACGCAGGAGGGTGAACGACGTGCGCCCTGAGACCCTACGCGACGGCACGGTGGACGTGGCCGTCGTCGGCGCCGGGCCCGCGGGCCTGGCCGCGGCCGCGGTGGCCCTGCTCGGGGGACTGACGGTCGCCCTCGTCGACGCAGGGCAGGAGCTCGGCGGGCAGTTCTGGCGACGTCCGCCGGAGGGTTCGGCTGTCGACCCTGGCGACGACCTCCACCACGACCTGGCGACCTACCGGAGCCTGGCCGGCACGGTCCGCTCCGCGGCCCGCGACGGGCGCTGCCGGCTCCTGCCCGGCCACCACGTCTGGACCGCGGTCGCGCCGCCCGCGACCGCCCCCGGGGAGCGCCCGCAGGGCCCGCTCCCGCTGCACCTGCTGGACCGCTCGTCCGGGCCGGGCCGCGAGCGGACCCTCCGCCTCGACGCCCGGCACGTCGTCCTGGCCACCGGCGCCTACGACCGTCCGCTGCCCTTCCCCGGCTGGGACCTGCCCGGCGTCTACACCGCTGGCGGGCTGCAGGCCCTGCTCAAGGGCGGGGGCGTGCGCGCCGGCTCCCGCGTCGTGGTCGGCGGCACCGGCCCGTTCCTGCTCCCGGTCGCGACCGGCCTCGCCGCGCGTGGCGCGTCCGTCGTCGTGTGCGAGGCCAACGACCCCCGGCGCTGGGCATGCGGTGCGGGCGCGGCGCTCGGTCTGCCCGGCAAGCTGGTCGAGGGCGCCGGCTACGCCGCCGCGCTGGTCCGGCACCGGGTCCCCGTGCTCCTGCGCCACGCCGTCACCGCCGCCCACGGGACCGACAGGGTGGAGGCGGTCACGATCTCGCGGCTCGACGCCTCCGGCGGGATCGTGCCGGGCTCGGACCGACGGGTCGAGGCCGACGCCGTCGGCACCGGGTGGGGCTTCGTGCCCCAGCTGGACCTCGCCGTCACCCTCGGCGCCGACCTCGTTGCCTCCTGGGACGGCAACCGGGTGGTGCGGGTCGACGAGTGGCAGCGCACCTCGGTGCCCGGCCTGTCGGCGGCCGGCGAGGTCTGCGGCGTGGGTGGCGCCCAGCTCGCGGTGCGCGAGGGCCAGCTCGCGGCCGAGGGGGTGCTGCGCGACCTCGGCCGGCCGTCCGTCACCGGGGAGCGTGGCCTGGCCCGGGTCCGCGGCGCGGTAGCCCGGCACCGCCGTTTCGCCGCCGCGATGGCGCACGCCCACCCGGTCCCCGAGGGGTGGACGGCGTGGGTCGACGACGCGACGACCGTGTGCCGGTGCGAGGAGGTCTGCGCGGGCCAGGTGCGCCGCGCCGTGGCCGACGGGGCTGTGGGCGTCCGCCAGGTCAAGCAGCTCACCCGCGCCGGCATGGGCTGGTGCCAGGGACGCATGTGCGCCCCCGCCGTCGCGGGCCTCGCCGGGCCGGGCGAGGGTGAGGTCGCCGAGCGTCTCGTCGCCACCCCCGTCCCCCTGGGAGCCCTCGCCCGCGGGAACGGCTCCCCACCCCATACCCTGTCCCGACCCGCACCCGAAGAGAAGGTCTGACCATGCGTTCCTCCGTCGTCTACCACGCCGTCGACTCCCACACCGAGGGCATGCCCACCCGGGTCATCACCGGCGGCGTCGGCGTGCTGCCGGGCGAGACGATGTTCGAGCGCCGCCAGCGCTTCGTCGCCGAGCGGGACGACCTGCGCACCCTGCTGATGTACGAGCCCCGCGGCCACGCCTCGATGAGCGGCGCCATCCTGCAGCCCCCGACCAGGCCGGACGCCGACTACGGCGTGCTCTACATCGAGGTCTCCGGCTGCCTGCCGATGTGCGGCCACGGCACCATGGGCGTGGCCACCGTGCTCGTCGAGACCGGGATGGTGGAGGTCACCGAGCCGGAGACCGTCATCCGGCTCGACACCCCCGCCGGGCTGGTCACCACCACGGTGCGGGTAGAGGACGGCCGCGCGGTGTCCGTCACCCTGGACAACGTCCCCTCCTACAGCCACGCGCTGGACCAGGTGGTGCGGGTCCCGGGCTTCGGGGAGGTGCGCTACGACATCGCCTACGGCGGCAACTTCTACGCCTTCGTCCGGCTGGAGGACCTCGGCCTGCCGTTCGAGCGCTCCGAGAAGCAGCGGCTGCTCGACGCCGGCCTGGCGATCATGGACGCGATCAACGAGCAGAACCCCGTCAGCCACCCGGAGAACCCGCAGATCGACGTCTGCCACCACGTCTACCTGGAGGCGCCCGGATCCACCGCGCAGCACTCGCGGCACGCGATGGCGATCCACCCCGGCTGGTTCGACCGGTCCCCGTGCGGCACCGGCACCAGCGCCCGGATGGCCCAGCTGCACGCGCGCGGCGAGCTCGCGGTCGGTGCGGAGTTCGTCAACGAGTCCTTCATCGGCTCCCGCTTCGTGGGGCGGCTGGCGGGGGAGACGACCGTGGGCGACCGCCCCGGCGTGCTCCCGCAGGTCACCGGGCGCGCGTGGATCACCGGCACCGCGCAGTACATGCTCGACCCCACCGACCCGTTCCCCGCCGGCTTCCTGCTCTGAGGTGAGTGGTCCATGACCTGGCACACCGTCGACTACCACACGGCCGGCGAGCCCTTCCGGATCGTCACCGCCGGCGCCCCGCCGCTGCCCGGCGACAGCGTCGCCGACCGGCGCGCCCGGGCGATCGCCGACCCCGAGGCCCAGCGGGTGCGCCGGCTGCTGTGCCAGGAGCCGCGCGGCCACGCCGACATGTACGGCGGCTTCCTCGTCCCGCCGGACGACGACGGCGCCCACCTGGGCGTCCTCTTCTGGCACAAGGACGGCTTCTCCACCGCGTGCGGCCACGGCACGATCGCGCTGGCGACGTGGGCGGTCGAGGCCGGAGTGGTTCCGCAGGCCGCGGACGGGCCGACCGAGGTGGTCGTCGACGTCCCCTCCGGCCGGGTCCGCGCGCTCGTGCACGTCGAGGGCGACCGGGTCGTCGGGGCGACCTTCGTCAACGTGCCCTCCTGGGTGCACTCGCGCGACGTCGAGGTGGTCACCTCCCGGGGGACCGTGCGGGTGGACATCGCCTTCGGCGGCGCCATGTATGCCGTGCTCCCCGCCGCTGACGTCGGGCTCGACGTGGTCCCCCCGGACTACGCCGACCTCATCGACGTCGGCCGGCAGGTCCGCGACGCGCTCAACGCCCGCCGCGCCGCCGAGCACCCCGACGACCCGCGGCTGTCCGGCATCTACGGGACCATTCTCACCGCGCCGGGGGAGCACCCGCTGCACCAGCGCAACTGCACCGTCTTCGCCGACGGCGAGGTGGATCGTTCCCCGTGCGGCTCGGGCACCGCCGCGCGGGTGGCGCTGCTCGCGGAGGACGGCACCCTGGGGGAGGACGACGTGCTGGTCCACGAGTCCATCGTCGGGACCTTCTTCGAGGCGCGCGTCGAGGCCCGGACCACGGCCCACGGCCGGCCCGCCGTGGTGCCCGCGGTGACCGGCAGTGCATATCGTGTCGGCACCAGCGAGTTCACCGAGGACCCGCAGGACCCCGTCAGCCCGGGGTTCGTGCTGCGCTGACCGGCGCGGCGTCACGACGGACCGACGGAGGAGGGGAAGCGTGGACGACACGGACCTGAGGGCGCTCCAGCTGCCCAGCTACGGCGAGCAGGCGAGCCTGCGGGCCCAGATCGCCGACGCCCTGCGCGCGCTGCTCATCACGGGGCAGATGGCGCCCGGCGAGCTCTACTCCGCGCCCCGGCTCGCCGCCCAGTTCGGGGTCTCGGCCACGCCGGTGCGCGAGGCGATGCTCGACCTCGTCAGCGAGGGCCTGGTCGAGGTGGTCCGCAACAAGGGCTTCCGGGTCACCGCGGTGGGCGACGAGGAGCTGGACGCGATGGCCGAGCTGCGCACCCTGGTGGAGCCCCCGGTCATGGGGATGGTGGCCGAGGCGTGCGAGGGGGAGGTCGCCGAGGCGGTGCAGGCGCTGCGGCCGCTCGCGACCGAGATCGAGGCGGCGGCCCGCCGGGAGGACCTGGTCGGCTACATCGAGGCCGACACCGAGTTCCACCTGCGCTTCCTGGCGCTGCACGGCAACGAGCACGTGGTCTCGACCGTGCGCGGGCTGCGCTCGCGGTCCCGGCTCTTCGGGCTGAGCCCGCTGATGGAGTCCGGGAGCATCATGCAGCACGTGACCGAGCACGAGCAGATGGTCGACCTGGCGCTGGCCAGGGACCGCCGCGCGATGGAGGAGCTCGTCGTCCGGCACATCGGGCACGTGCGCGCGGCGTGGGCCGGTCCGCCCTCGGGCGGCTGACCCGGCGGGGCTACCAGCCCCGCACGCGCCACTCCCGCAGGTGCGGCCGCTCCCGGCCGACGGTGGTGTTGTCGCCGTGGCCGGGGAGCACGAGCGCGTCGTCGGGGTAGACCTCGAAGACCCGCTCCTCCAGGTCGTCCATCAGCGAGCCGAAGTCCTCCGGCGACCAGGTCTTCCCGGGACCGCCCGGGAACAGGCTGTCGCCGGTGAGCAGGATCGTCCGCGGCACGTCCCCGGCCGCGGTGAGGGACAGCGCCACGGAGCCGGGGGTGTGGCCGCGCAGCGCCACCACGTCGAGCAGCAGGTTGCCCACCATCACGCCCTCGCCGTCCTGCAGGCGTACGTCGACCGGGACCGGCAGCTCGTCGGCGTCGTCCGCCCCGGCGAGCGTGCGTGCCCCGGTGCGCTCCACCACCTCGGCCAGCGCGCGGTGGTGGTCCCAGTGCCGGTGGGTGGTGAGCACCTGGGCCAGCTCGTGGTCGCCGCCGGCGTCGACCAGCAGCTCCATGATCCGGTCGACGTTGTCCGCGGCGTCCACCAGCAGCCGTTCGCCGGTCGCGGTGCAGGTGAGCAGGTAGACGTTGTTGTCCATCTCCGAGACGGACAGCTTGTGCAGCACCGCGCCCGGCAGCTCGAGCCGCCAGGCGGGACCGCCGGGGGTCACGTGGCCGGCGAGGTCGCTCATGGCCGCGAGTCTACGCAGCGTCACCACGTGGGCCGCCCCCGCTCCGCACCGGCGGGTGCGGGCCAGCGGTGCCGACGACACGCCCGACCCGGACCGGCCGCAGCGTGCACGTGCACGCGTGGGCCGTCGGCGGTCGGGCGTGTCGCCGGCACGGACCGGCCACCGGCCTACCTGCAGCGTGTGGGACCACCCCAGCCCCAGCCCCAGCCGCAGCCCCAGCCCAGCCGTGGCGGTCGGCGCCGGAGCCGTGGACGGCTCAGACGGTCAGCGGGCGGTCCGTCGGCCGGATCGGCGCCGGAAGCGTCGTGGACCCGGTCAGCCAGCGGTCGACCGCCGCCGCGCAGGCTCGCCCCTCGGCGATCGCCCAGACGATGAGCGACTGCCCGCGGCCGCAGTCGCCCGCGGCGAAGACGCCGTCCAGGGGGGTGGCGAAGTCGCCGTCGCGCTCGTAGGTGTTGCGCGGCGTGCGGGGCAGCAGCTCCGGCGGGGCGGCGGTGGCGTCCGGCCCGACGAAGCCCATCGCGAGCAGCACCAGCTGCGCCGGCAGCTCCCGCTCGGTGCCCTCGACCAGCTCCACCCGGCCGTCGACGAACCGGGCGTCGGCCAGCCGGAGCGCGCGCACCCGTCCCTCGCCGTCCCCGAGCACCTCGACGGTGGAGACGCCGTAGCTGCGCTCGCCGCCCTCCTCGTG
The DNA here is from genome assembly GCA_003577095.1 of Acidobacteriota bacterium. GTDB lineage: Bacteria > Actinomycetota > Actinomycetes > Actinomycetales > Dermatophilaceae > Ornithinicoccus. The sequence continues at coordinate 915 of QEUR01000045.1, read as the reverse complement.
GGCGGTGGTCACCTTGTAGAGCATCGGGTAGGTCGGCCACGGCTGGTGCGCCGGCCGCTCCGACGGGGGAGTGGGCAGGATCTCCAGCTGCGTGACGCTGCGGGCCCCGTGCCGGTGCGCGGTGCCGAGGCAGTCCGCGCCCGTGTCGCCGCCGCCCACGATGACCACGTCCTTGCCGGCGGCGTCGATCCCGCGCTCGGCCCCGAGCGCCTCGCGGTTGGCCGGCACCAGGTAGTCCATCGCGGGGTGCACGCCGTCGAGGTCGGAGCCCGGCACGTCGAGCAGGCGCGGCACGGTCGAGCCGGTCGCCAGCACGACGGCGTCGAAGCGCTCGCGCAGGTCGGCCAGGCTCGGGTCGCCGGGCCCGTCGCCGCCCACGGTCACGCCGGTGACGAAGCGGATGCCCTCGCCGCGCAGCTGCACCAGCCTGCGGTCCAGCACCGACTTCTCCATCTTGAACTCCGGTATGCCGTAGCGCAGCAGCCCGCCGACCGCGTCGGCGCGCTCGTGCACGACCACCGTGTGACCCGCGCGGCCGAGCTGCTGCGCGGCGGCGAGGCCGGCCGGGCCGGACCCGACCACGGCCACCGTCCTCCCGCTGAGCCACTCCGGCTCCTTCGGCGTCACGCGCCCGTTGGAGAAGGCCCGGTCGACGATCGAGACCTCGATCTGCTTGATGGTCACCGGCGGCTGGTTGATGCCGAGCACGCAGGCGGTCTCGCACGGGGCGGGGCACAGCCGGCCGGTGAACTCCGGGAAGTTGTTCGTCGCGTGCAGGCGTTCGATCGCCTCGCGCCACTTGTCGCGGTACACGAGGTCGTTCCAGTCGGGGATGATGTTCCCGAGCGGGCAGCCCTGATGACAGAACGGGATGCCGCAATCCATGCAGCGCGCGGCCTGGGTTTGCAGGCGCTC
>QEUR01000340.1 GCA_003577095.1 Acidobacteriota bacterium | reverse complement strand
CCAGGGGTTCGGCGACCGTGGTGGCCACCTGCCCCTCGCGGTAGGCACGTGGGTCGTCCACGGTCAGCATCTGCGCGTCCGCGATCTGCTCGCGCCGGGCAGGCCCCTCCTGGGCCAGGGTGGCCTCGTCCAGCACGACCGGTGAGGGTGCCGTGTCCTGCGTGGCCACCGTCCGGGGAGGGTCGTCGGCCAGGACCTGCCAGATGAACAGGCCCAGGCCGGCCAGCAGCGCCAGCCCTGCACCCAGGGCTGCGGCGAGGATGGCCAGCAGCTTGCCCCGCCCCCACGCCTGCGGGCTCGTCGTGGACATCTCAGACGCACCCGGTGCCCATCATCGCGTCCAGGATCCCCGGCAGGATCAGGTAGGCGATCACGGCGATGAAGACGATGACCAGGCCGATGATGCCGCCGGTGCTGGCGTGCGGCATGCCGAACATGCGTCCGCCGGCGATCGCGGCCACCGCGATGATGACGCCGAGGAAGAACAGGATGCCCACGCCCCACAGGACGTAGCCGAGGATGTTGTCGACGTGCGCCTGCGCGCCCGGGGGCGCCTGGGGGCAGACGGCGGCGACGAACGTGGCGGCCTGCAGGCCGGCGTCGGAGACGTTAGCGAACATGCTGGGGGTTTCCCTTCTGGTGGTGGATAGAACTGCTGGCCAGCTGCAGGAGCTGGGCGATCGTGGTCGCGGCGCTGAGCACGCCGCCGGGCAAGGGTGAGGTGTCCAGGCCGCGAACGGCCAGGCCGGGGTCGTGGGGTATCTCGACCAGGTCCTTCTCGAGCAGGGAACTGGTCCGCGGGCCGATGCAAGAGGCCACCTCGCGGGGCCAACGTCGACGTTTCGGGCCCTGGACGGCCACAGCCACCCCGGCGGGGAGTGGGTCGAGCTCGTGCAGGACCCCCTCGAGCCGGTACAGGCCGGGGACGGTGGCGGTGGTGACCAGCACCACCCGGTCGGCGTCCAGCACGCTCGAGCTGAGCCAGCCGGCGGACCGCACCAGAGTGCCCATCGGCCATCCGGCGTCGAGCACGTGCAGCACCGGCCCGTCCTGCGGGCCGGGGTCTGGGACCGGGATCTGGTCGGGTGAGGCGTACCCGTCAAGCAGCCGGTCCAGGACCAGCAGGTCGCGGTGACCACGCACCCATCCCGACCCGGTCTCGCCCAGCTCGGCGGTGGCGAACCCGGTCAGGCCGCTCGTTCCGGCCGGACCGGCCTCGACCACCCGCACCGGGAGCTCCAGCGTCGTCGCGACCGCGACCGCGACCGTCGTAGCCCCGGCCGACCCGTGGCAGCCCAGGACGGGCAGCACAGGCACGCCAGGGTTCCAGGGGGCGCCCTCGCCCGCTCCGGCCTGGGGTGCGTGCATGCGGCGCGGCGGCAGGTCCGTGGCATCTGGGCGGAACCGGCCGTCTTTGACGGCCAGCCAGGCGCGCTGCAGCTCGGCCACGCTGACCACGCTCACGACTGGCCCCCTGGTCCTGCCATGCGGTCGTGCCGACGCGCGATCGCCTGTCGCACGTCCTCGGTAGGCAGCTGGGCAAGAGCGGTCTTGGCTTCCTGCACCTGCCGCAGACGGCGGACACAGTCGTCCAGCTCGGCCAGCACCTGGGGGCCGGACGCCGACAGCTGCAGCAGCTGCTCGACGTCGGCTCCAGCGTCCGGTTGGTTCATCACGCCTCCTAAAGCGCAGTGGCGAGGTTCTGGGTCTCACGCCGAGCGAACTGTTCTTGCGTAGGTGTCCTGCAGTGCCCGCAGCGCCCGCTCGGCCCGGCGGGTGACGGTCGCCCGGGACACGCTCCATTCACTGGCCACGTCGGCAGCACTCGATCGGGCGAACAGGCCGCCCCGGCCGCGGCCGCCGC
>QEUR01000044.1 GCA_003577095.1 Acidobacteriota bacterium | reverse complement strand
GCCCAGACGTTCCCGCAGCTGGCGCGCGCGCCGCTGCACACCCCATACCCCGACCCGCACCGCGGCCTCGCGGACGATGGAGTCGTCCATCTTGGAGGTGCCCACCTCCCGCTCGACGAAGGCGACCGGGACCTCGACCACGGTCAGGCCGCGGTCGACCGCCCGCAGGGTCAGGTCGACCTGGAAGCAGTAGCCCTGGGAGGCGACGTCGTGGGTGTCCATGGCGCGCAGCGCGGAGAGGCGGTAGACCCGGAAGCCGGCGGTCGCGTCGCGCACGTCGATCCCCAGCGCCAGCCGGGCGTAGGTGTTGGCCCCGACGGAGAGGATCCTGCGGTGCAGCGGCCAGTTGCGCACCGAGCCGCCCGGGACCCAGCGCGAGCCCACCACGACGTCGGCGTGCGCCGCGGCGGCCAGGAGGGAGGGCAGCTGCTCGGGCTGGTGGGAGCCGTCGGCGTCGATCTCCACCACCGCGTCGTAGCCGCGCTCGTCGGCCCACCGGAAGCCGGCCAGGTAGGCCGGCCCCAGCCCCTGCTTGCCGGGGCGGTGCAGGACGTGCACCTGCGGGTCCTCCGCGGCGAGCCGGTCGGCCAGCTCGCCGGTGCCGTCCGGGCTGTTGTCGTCGAGCACCAGGACGTCGGCGGTCGGCACGGCGGCCCGGATGCGGCGGACGATCATCTCCAGGTTGCCGACCTCGTTGTAGGTCGGCACGCACACGCAGAGCCGCTCGACGGGCGGGCGGGGCGTCGTGGTCACCGGGGCAGCCTACGTGCTGCCAGCAGCAGCCCGACCAGCACCACCACGAGCGCGACCGGGGCGACCCACGGCCCGGTCGTGACCGCCAGGGTCCTGGCGTCGCGCAGCGGCAGCTCGTCGACGAGGGTCGCCTCGGTGAACAACCCGGTGCGCTGGTGGACGACGCCGTCGGGGGTGATGAGTCCGGAGACGCCCACGTTGCTGATGTGGACCACGGAGCGGCCGTACTCGACCGCGCGGACCCTCGAGGTGGCCAGGTGCTGGACGGACTGGTCACCGTCGCCGAACCACGCGTTGCTGGTCGGCACGACGAGCAGGTCCGCGCCGCCCAGGACCACGTCGCGGACGGCGGGGTCGACGACGACCTCGAAGCAGATGGCCAGCCCCAGGTCGACCTCTCCGCCGTCCCGCAGCGGGACCGGCATCACCCCGGGCCGGTCGCCCGCGGCGAAGTCGGTGATCCGGTCCACCCACGGGCTCAGGTGCCGCATCAGCGGTCGCAGCGGCATGAACTCGCCGAACGGTGCCAGGTAGACCTTGCTGTAGGTGCGGTCCAGCCCCTCGCCCGGCAGGTAGCTGAAGACCATGTTCCACGGCGGGCCGTCGGGATCGCCCTTGCGTGAGGTGCCGCCGAGGACGACGGGTGCGTCGACGTCGTCGACGGCCGCCATGATCCGCTCGGTGGCGACCGGCCCGCTCCTGGTCCCGAGCGGGTCCAGGTCGGTCGCCCCCTCGGGCCACACCACCAGGTCCGGGTATGGGGTGTCCCCCGCGCGCACGGAGGCCGCCAGGTCGTGGGTCCGGTCGGTGTAGCGCCGCAGCATCGTGCCGGGCTCGGCGGTGAGCGTGCGGGTGAAGCCGGGCGGGATGTCGCCCTGGACGGCGGCCACGGTGACCGGCTCGCCCTCGGTGGGGCGGGGCACGAGCAGCGGCGCCAGGACGAGGGCCAGAGCGGCGCCGAGGGCGCCGAGCGCCCGCGCCCGGTGCGGGCGTCGCGGGTCGAGCAGCCGCTGTGCGCCGACGGCGAGCAGGCCGCCGACGAGGGCGACGAGCAGGCCCAGGCCCGGCACCGCCACCAGGCTGACCGCACCGAGCATCGGCGAGTCGGCCTGGCTGAAGCCCAGCCGCGCCCACGGGAAGCCGCCGAAGGGGGTGACCGACCGCGCGTGCTCCATGAGCACCCAGGCCGCGGCCCCCACGACGGGGCGGACCGCTCCCCCGCGCTGCAGGAGCGCCAGCACCGCGCCGAGGGCTGCGGGGTAGAGCGCGGAGGCGATGCTCATCGCCAGCCAGGGCATCGGCCCGGCATAGGTGCTGGCCCAGGTAAACATCGGGGTGTACCACGCCACGCCGAGCAGGAAGCCGCACAGCGCGCCGGTCGTCCAGCGCGTCCCCGCTGTGGCCAGGGCGAGCGCACCGCACCCGACGGGCGCGAGCCACCAGGCGTCGTAGCCGGGGAAGGCCAGCAGGAGGGCCACCCCACCCAGGACCGCGAGGAGGAGACGGTGGGGCAGCACGCGGTCAGCCTACGTGCCGGACCTGCGGACACGGCCGGGCCCCGGCCACCTTTGGGGCCGGGTCCGTGGCGGCTGGCAGCCGGCACGGACCCGTTGTCTACTCGGTGGGCGGGGCCCTGGCTCCCCCACACGTCAAGTCGACGCGTGTCACGGGGATCACCCGAAACTATGCGGAGCGCCGTCCCGGTGTCAACAGGCGGCTGACCTGCGACGACGCGCATCCTCGCAGGTCAGCGACGGTGCCCCCGCCAGGAAGCGTAGCGCGGTCGCCTACTTTCCTCGGCGTGTCCCTCCGCGACACGCCGAGGGGTCAGCCGGCGGGCGGGACGACGACCGTGCCCCGGGCCCGGGTGGCGACCACCGGCGGGTCGAGCACGTCGGCGGCCGAGGCGCCGCGGCCCTCCGCCCCGCGGGCGGTGACGCGCACCTCGAAGTCCATCTCCCGGCTGCGCGAGCCGACCCGCACCAGCGTGGCGCTGACCTCGAGGCAGTCACCGGCGCGCACCGGGGCGAGGAACTGCACCTCGCTGTAGGAGGCGAACAGGCCCTCGTCGCCGTCGGTGCGGATGCACAGCTCGGTGGCCACGTCGCCGAACAGGCCGAGGCTGTAGGCGCCGTCGACCAGGTTGCCGGCGTAGTGCGCGTGCGAGTAGGGCACGTAGCGGGCGTGCGTGACGCCCATGCCGACGGCGGCGGGGCTGGTGGCGGGATCGTGGGTGCTCATGCGGTGTTCCTCTCGGGGGTCGGCTCTGCGGCGAGCGCGTGGACCAGGTAGGAGGCGACCTCGGCGGGCGTGGTGCCCTTGCCGAAGATCCGGTCGACGCCGAGACGGTCGGCGCTCCCCTCCTCGAAGCGGGGGCCGCCGACGACCAGCAGCGGGACCTTCCCGGCCGGGTACGCCTCGCGGAAGGCCGCCGACATCTGGGTGGTGTTGTGGATGTGGGCGTCGCGCTGGGTGACGACCTGGGAGACGAGCACGGCGTCGGCCTGCGCCTCCCGCGCGCGCTCGACCAGCTCGGGGACGAGCACCTGGGCGCCGAGGTTGACGACCTGGATCTCGGAGTAGTACTCCAGACCCTTCTCGCCGGCGAAGCCCTTGATGTTGAGGATCGCGTCGATGCCGACGGTGTGGGCGTCGGTGCCGATGCAGGCGCCGACGACGACCAGCGGCCGCCGCAGCTGCTTCTTGATCGCGGCGTTGACGTCCTTGGGCGTCAGCAGCGGGAAGTCCCGCTCGACCACCTGGACCGCGGACAGGTCGACCAGGTGGGTGACGCTGCCGTAGACGACGAAGAAGGTGTGCGCCGGGCCGACCGCCTTGGCGTGGACGAGGAGCGCGGGCGACATACCCATCTTGCCGGCCAGCTGGAGGGCGGCGCCCTCGGCGCGCTTGTCGTGCGGCACCGGCAGCGTGAAGGAGACCTGCACCATGCCGTCGCCGGTGGTGTCGCCGTAGGGGCGGATGACGGTGGGCTGCTCGGTCATCGGGTGCCCTCCTCGAGCAGGGTGATGGCGGGGTTGTCGTAGCCGTCGGCGCGGCGCGCCACGCCGTCCAGGCCCTTGCCCTGGTCCTTGGGGCGCTTCATCAGGCCGAAGGTGCCGTCGCCGATCGCCTCGAGCAGCGGCGCGGAGCCCTTGGGCGCCTTCTCGGCGGTGATCCGCTCCAGCAGGTCGACCGCCTCGGAGAGGACCTGCCGGGCGCGGGTCTGGATGAAGCCGTCGGGCGGCGGGCGGAAGTCCTCGGTGAGCCCGCCGGCGGCGCGCTGGACGTAGCGCACGTTCTGCAGGGCCAGGTCGCGGTCGGACAGCCACGGGGTCACCACGGCCTCGGTCATCATCCCGACGAGCAGGATCGACTGGCCGGTCATCGCGCCGGCGAGGTTGAAGAACCCGTCGAGCAGGTAGCCCATGAAGACGTCGCCGGTCATGTGTTTGGTCGGCGGCATCCACTTCAGCGGCGCGTCCGGGAAGAGCTGACGGGCCAGCAGGGCGTGCGCCAGCTCCATCCGGAAGGACTCGGGCACCTCGGGGTTGATCTCGAAGGCGTGCCCCAAGCCCATCAGCTGATCGGGCAGGCCCGCCTCGCGGGCGAAGTACTCGTTCATCAGCTGCGAGACCGTCACCGTGTGCGCCGCGTCGACCGCGTCCGCGGTGGTCAGGTAGTTGTCCTCGCCGGTGTTGATGATGATGCCGGCGCGGGCGTGGACCTGGCGGGAGAACCGCTGGTCGACGAAGGTGCGCACCGGGTTGATGTCGCGGAAGAGGATGCCGTACATCGAGTCGTTGAGCATCATGTCCAGCCGCTCCATGCCGGCCAGCGCGGCGATCTCCGGCATGCACAGCCCGGACGCGTAGTTGGTCAGCCGCACGTAGCGTCCGAGCTCCTTGCTCACCTCGTCCAGCGCGGCGCGCATGAGCCGGAAGTTCTCCTGCGTGGCGTAGGTGCCGGCGAAGCCCTCCCGGGTCGCCCCCTCGGGCACGTAGTCCAGCAGCGACTGGCCCGTGGAGCGGATGACCGCGATGACGTCGGCGCCGGCGCGCGCGGCGGCCTGCGCCTGCGGGATGTCCTCGTAGATGTCCCCGGTGGCGACGATGAGGTAGACCCAGGGGCGGTGCGGCGGGTCGCCCAGCCGGCCGACGAGCCGGTCGCGGGCGGCGCGCTGCCGGTCGATCCGCCGGATCCCGGGGCGGACGGCGGCGCGGGCGGCGCGCCGGGCGGCGCTCAGCTCACCCTTCTTCTCCGGTATGCGGAAGCTCACCGAGCCCGTCGACGCCTTCTGCGCGAGGGTGAGCAGGTCGGGCGCCTCCTCCCGGCGCAGCGCGTCCCACACCGGGGTGGTCACGCCGTGCTCGAGGCCGACCTGCTCGCGGACCCCGTCGACGAGGTGGTTGACCCAGGGCACCCGCTCGTGGTCGGCGCCGGCGAGGCCCGCCAGCCGCAGCGTCGCGCGCTCGACCGACACCGTGGTGTGGCTGCGGGCGATGTCAACGACCGGCCGGCCCAGGCGCCTGGCCAGGGTGCGCGCCCGGCGCACGACCCTGGGGTCGAGCTCGAGCCGCGGGGGCGGGGCGACGGTGGTGGGGCTCACTCAGGCTCCTTCGCGCTGGTATGCGGTCTCGCCGGCCACCAGCGTGGTGCGGGCGACGGGCAGGTGGTCGTCGAGGACGGGCAGCCCGTCCTCGAGGGGCGGGGGCGGGCCGGTGCCGTCGTCCCAGACGACGAGGGTGGCCGGTCCGTCGACGCGCAGCTCCCCGCCGGGCAGCCCGGCGAGCTCGTAACCGGCGCGGGTGTGGGCCGCGACGGCCTCGGCGACGGTCAGCCGCTGGTCCGGGTTGTGGTGCCGCACGGCCGCGCGCACCGCGGCCCACGGCCCCATCGGGGTCACCGGGCTGTCGGAGCCGAGGGCCACCCGGACCCCGGCGTCGACCATCGAGCGCAGCGGCACGGCCGCGAGGGCGCGTTCCCGGCCGAGGCGGGTGGCGTACATCCCGTCCGCGCCGCCCCAGAGGGCGTCGAACATCGGCTGGACGCTGGCCCAGATCCCGAGGTCGGCCATCGTGGCCAGGACGTCGGCGTCCGGCAGCTCGACGTGCTCCCAGCGGTGCCGGACGGCGCGCAGCGCCTCCACGCCGACGATCTCGGCGGCGGCGCGGAAGCCGTCGGCCATCGTGCGCAGCGCGGCGTCGCCGATGACGTGCGCGCCCGCCTGGACGCCGGCGCGGGTGCACGCCACGACGTGGTCGCGGACCTGCTCGACGCTCAGGTAGGCGTAGCCGCGCTCGTCGGTGCCCGCGTAGGGCTGGCCCAGGTGCGCGGTCAGCGAGCCGAAGGAGCCGTCGGCGCACAGGTCGCCGGCCAGCCCGAGCACGCCCAGGTAGCTCGTCAGCTCGGCGACCGCGTCGGCGTCGTCGGCCAGCTCGCCCCAGTAGGTGACGACGTCGGGCACGCCGCGCGGCGCCCCGACCTCCAGCACCGAGCGCAGATCGTCGTGGCTGGTCAGGTGGGGTGCGCCGGTCTCGTGCAGCAGCGTGATCCCGTGCCGGGCGGCGTTGGCCAGGGCCAGGCCCACGTGGCGCTCGCGGTCGGCCTGGGTCACCGACGAGGTGAAGGCGTTGGTCACCGCGGCGAAGGCGTCGCGGGAGGCCACTCCGGTGCCGTCCCAGCCGTCAAGGTCGCGGACCCGGGCGATGGTGGCCATCGCCGTGGAGACGCTGGCGGAGTGGGCGTCGACGCGGGGCATGTAGACCACGCCACCGTAGGAGGCGCGGTCCAGCTCGGCGGAGGTGACCGGGCGCTGCTCGGCCCAGCGGGTCTCGTCCCAGGAGTGGGCGTAGATCGGCCGGCCGCGGACCCGGCGGGCGGTCTGCTCGACCAGGGCCAGCGCCTCGGCGACGGACGTGGTCCCCGACAGGTCGACGCCGTCCAGGCCCTGGCCGGTCATCGTCAGGTGGACGTGGGCGTCGCAGAAGCCGGGCAGCACGAGGGCGCCGTCGAGGTCGACCACCTCGTCCGCGTCCGGCGCGTCGGCGGCCTCGCCGGTCCAGGCGACCGTGCCGGTGGCCCGGTCGACGAGCAGGGCGGTGGCCGGGGGCGCGCCGTCGGGGAGGTGGACGGGACCGCCGCGCAGGAGGAGGGTGCTCACGCCTGCCCAGTGTGCTCTGCGGCGAGCCGGGACTCAAAGAGGGAGCGGACCGCGTCGTCGCCGCGCAGCAGGGACAGGGCGTAGTCGGCGTGCCCCGGCGTGTAGCCGTTGCCGACGAGCATGGTCACGTCGGCGGCCAGGCCCTCGGCACCGAGCGCGGCCGCGGCGAAGCTGGTGGCCATCGAGAAGTAGACGACCGTCCCGCCCTGGGCGGTGATCATGATCGCCGGCTGCTCGGCGCCCGGAACGTCGACGCAGACGACCGTCACGTCCACCGGTCCCCCGGCCGCCCGGACCGCCTCCTCCAGCGCGAGCGGGGCGCGGGCGTCGGCGATGACGACCTCGTCGGCCAGCCCGGTGCCGCGCAGCAGCGCGGCCTCGGCCTCGGGCGGGACGACCGCCAGGACGCGGCCGGCACCGGCCTCGCGGGCGGCGGCGAGGGAGAGCGAGCCGGACTTCCCCGCGCCGCCGAGGACCGCGACGGACGGGGCGCGGCCGGAGGCCGCATACCCCTGGACGACCCGGCGCACGAGCGCGGGGGCGCCGCAGACGTCCATCACCATGAGGGAGAGCTCGGGGTCGAGGTCGTCGGGCAGGACGGCGGCGATCGAGCGGCCGAAGAGGATCGCGTGGCCGGCCGCGGGCACCCGCTCCCCCAGGCCGTCCCAGCGCCGCAGGCCGTCGGTGATCGCGAGCGGGGTGAGCGAGAGGGAGACGAGGGTCGCGACGCGGTCGCCGACCCGCAGGCCGAGCGGGCTCTCCGGGCCGACCTCGGCCACGGTGCCGATGAGCATGCCGCCGGAGCCGGTGACGGGGTTCTGCATCTTGCCGCGCTCGGCGACGATCGCGACCACCTCGGCGCGCACGGCGTCACCGTCCACGACGCCGGCGGTGGTGTGCTTCTCGCGCAGCTGGCGGTAGGAGGCCGCGTCGAGGTTGAGCACCTCGACGTCGATGCGCACCTCGTCGGGCGCCAGCTCGGGCGAGGCGTCGAGGCGGCGGGCGGTCTGGGGCAGCGTCACCGAGGCACCGGAGGGCTCCAGCACGCGGTGCACCCCGAACGGCGAGGAGAGCGGCATACCTGTCATCTGTCCTTCCACGACACGCTGACACAAGACATCTTCCTGCCAGTGGTCGATTTCGCAGGAAGTTGTCCTTATCATGGCACGCATGAGCGTCGAGATCGAGCAGCCCTACGTCTACCAGCACCGCGAGCTCGTCGAGCCGGACTGGACCCGCTTCCCCGGCTGGCGGGACGTCACCGCGGAGCAGTGGGAGGACGTCCAGTGGCAGCGGGTCAACTGCGTGAAGAACCTGCGCCAGCTGCGCGCCCTCATGGGCGACCTGCTGACCGAGGAGTTCTACGAGGACCTGGAGAAGGACCAGCAGCTGCGCGCCACCATGTCGATGCTGGTGCCGCCGCAGATGATGAACACGATGGTCTCCGAGGTGACCTGGGCCGACGGGCGGATGCCGGCCGCGGGCGAGGAGTTCACCAGGGCGTTCTACGCCGACCCGGTGCGGCGCTACATGCTGCCGGTCTTCTCCGACCGCCGCACCGACTGGGCCTCCCACCCCTACGCCACCCGCGACTCGCTGCACGAGCACGACATGTGGGTCGCCGAGGGCCTGACGCACCGATACCCCACCAAGGTGCTGGCCGAGATGCTGCCGACCTGCCCGCAGTACTGCGGCCACTGCACCCGCATGGACCTCGTCGGCAACTCCACGCCGCAGGTCACCAAGCTCAAGCTGGCCGGCAAGCCGGTCGACCGGCACACCGCGATCCTGGACTACCTGCGGGCCAACCCCGGCGTGCGCGACGTGGTCGTCTCCGGCGGCGACGTGGCCAACATGCCGTGGAAGAACCTCGAGGCCTGGCTGGAGCGGCTGCTGGAGATCGAGTCGATCCGCGACGTGCGGCTGGCCACCAAGGCCCTCATGGGTATGCCGCAGCACTGGCTGGCGCCGGACACCGTCGAGGGCGTGGCCCGGATCTCGAAGAAGGCCCGTGAGCGCGGGGTCGGCCTGGCCATCCACACCCACGTCAACGCCGCGCAGTCGGTCACCCCGCTGGTGGCCAGGGCCTCGCGCACGATGCTCGACGCGGGCCTTCGGGACGTGCGCAACCAGGGCGTGCTGATGCGGGGCGTCAACGACACCACCAAGCAGCTGCTCGACCTGTGCTTCGCGCTCGCCGACGACGCGATGATCACGCCGTACTACTTCTACATGTGCGACATGATCCCGTTCAGCGAGCACTGGCGGGTCTCGCTGGCGCACGCCCAGCACCTGCAGCACTCGATGCTCGGCTACCTGCCCGGCTTCTCCACCCCGCGCATCGTCTGCGACGTGCCGTTCGTCGGCAAGCGCTGGGTGCACCAGGTGGACACCTACGACACCGAGCGCGGCATCTCCTACTGGAGCAAGAACTACCGCACCTCGATCGAGGGCGAGGACGTCGACGTGACCAGCGCCGAGTACGTCTACTACGACCCGATCGACACGCTGCCCGCCTCCGGCCAGGAGTGGTGGCGCCAGCACACCGTGGAGACCGCCGAGGCGGACGAGGCCGCGGCGGTGGAGCAGGCCGCGGCGTCCCGTCGGGCGTCGGTCGACCAGCTGGCCTGAGTCGCTGCGGTATGTCGCACCGGGCGTGTAGATTCACGCCCCGTGACGACGACCCCAGCGCACCCGGCTGACACCCACGACCTCATCCGCGTGCGGGGCGCGCGGGAGAACAACCTGCAGGACGTGTCGGTAGAGCTGCCCAAACGGCGGCTGACCGCCTTCACCGGCGTGTCCGGGTCGGGCAAGAGCTCGCTGGTCTTCGCCACGATCGCCGCCGAGTCCCAGCGGATGATCAACGAGACCTACTCCACCTTCGTGCAGGGCTTCATGCCCACCCTCGCCCGGCCCGACGTCGACCTGCTCGAGGGGCTGACCACCGCGATCATCGTCGACCAGGAGCGGATGGGCGCCAACGTCCGCTCCACGGTCGGCACCGCGACCGACGTCAACGCGATGCTGCGGATCCTCTTCAGCCGGCTGGGCGAGCCGCACATCGGCAGCGCCAAGGCGTTCTCGTTCAACGTCGCCTCGATCTCCGGGGCGGGCGCGGTGACGATCGAGAAGGCCGGCGAGAAGGTGAAGGAGCGGCGGGAGTTCAGCATCACCGGCGGCATGTGCCCGCGGTGCGAGGGCACCGGCAACGTGACCGACTTCGACCGCACCGCCCTCTACGACGAGGAGAAGTCGCTCAACGAGGGTGCGCTGACGATCCCCGGCTACAGCATGGACGGGTGGTACGGCCGGATCTACCGGGGCAGCGGCTTCTTCGACCCGGACAAGCCGATCAAGAAGTTCACCAAGCGCGAGCTGCAGACCCTGCTGTACAAGGAGCCCACCCGGATCAAGGTGGAGGGCATCAACGTCACCTTCGAGGGCCTCATACCGAAGATCAGCAAGAGCTTCCTGGCCAAGGACCGCGAGGCGATGCAGCCGCACATCCGCGCGTTCGTGGACCGGGCGGTGACCTTCGCCACGTGTCCAGAGTGCGACGGCACGCGGCTCAACGAGGCGGCGCGCTCCTCGAAGATCCGGGGGATCTCCATCGCGGACGCGTGCGCGATGCAGATCAGCGACCTGGCCGCGTGGGTGCGCGAGCTGGACGAGCCGTCGGTGGCGCCGCTGCTGCAGGGGCTGCGCGAGACGCTGGACTCCTTCGTCCAGATCGGGTTGGGCTACCTCTCGCTGGACCGGCCGGCCGGGACGCTGTCCGCGGGCGAGGCGCAGCGGACCAAGATGATCCGGCACCTCGGATCCTCGCTGACCGACGTGACCTACGTCTTCGACGAGCCCTCGATCGGGCTGCACCCGCACGACATCCAGCGGATGAACACCCTGCTGCAGCAGCTGCGGGACAAGGGCAACACCGTGCTGGTCGTCGAGCACAAGCCGGAGATGATCGCGGTCGCCGACCACGTGGTGGACCTGGGCCCGGGCGCGGGGACCGGCGGCGGGCAGGTCGTCTACGAGGGCACCGTCGAGGGGCTGCGCACCAGCGGGACGCTCACCGGTCAGCACCTGGACGACCGGGCGCGGCTCAAGGACGAGGTGCGGACCCGCACCGGCGTGCTCGAGATCCGCGGGGCGGACACCAACAACCTGCAGGACGTCGACGTGGACGTGCCGACCGGCGTGCTCACCGTGGTCACCGGTGTGGCCGGCAGCGGCAAGAGCTCGCTGATCCACGGGTCGCTGGCCAAGGAGGACGGCGTCGTCGTCATCGACCAGGGCGCCATCAAGGGCTCGCGCCGGTCCAACCCGGCGACCTACACGGGGCTGCTGGAGCCGGTCCGCAAGGCCTTCGCCAAGGCCAACGGGGTCAAGCCGGCCCTGTTCAGCCCCAACTCCGACGGCGCCTGCCCGACGTGCAAGGGCGCGGGCGTGGTCTACATGGACCTGGCGATGATGGCCGGGGTGGCGACGACCTGCGACGAGTGCGAGGGGCGCCGGTTCCAGGCGGCGGTGCTGGAGTACACGCTCGGCGGCAAGGACATCAGCGAGGTGCTGGCGATGCCGGTGTCCGAGGCGGCCGGCTTCTTCGGCGAGGGCGAGGCCCGGATCCCGGCGGCGCACAAGATCCTGGTCCGGCTCGAGGACGTCGGGCTGGGCTACGTCACGCTGGGGCAGCCGCTCACGACGCTGTCCGGCGGCGAGCGGCAGCGGCTCAAGCTCGCGGCGCAGATGGGCGAGAAGGGCGAGGTCTACATCCTCGACGAGCCGACGACCGGGCTGCACCTGGCGGACGTGGAGAACCTCCTCGCGCTGCTCGACCGGCTCGTCGACGGCGGACGGTCGGTCATCGTCATCGAGCACCACCAGGCCGTGATGGCGCACGCCGACTGGGTCATCGACCTCGGCCCCGGCGCCGGCCACGAGGGCGGGCGCGTGGTCTTCGAGGGCACGCCGGCGCAGCTGGTGGCCGACCGTTCGACGCTGACCGGCCAGCACCTGGCGGACTACGTGGGGGCGGGCTCCTAGCTGGCGCGCCTAGCTGCGGGCGATCGGCGCGGTCCTGCCCCGGACCACCGCGAGCAGGTCGGCCGGCGCGAGCTCGAGGTCGAGACCGCGCCGGCCGCCGCTGACCAGGATGGTCGCGTGCTGCTCGGCCGAGACGTCCAGGACGGTGGGCAGGGACTTCTTCTGGCCCACCGGGCTGATGCCACCGACGACGTAGCCGGTGACCCGCTCGGCCACCGCCGGCTCGGCCATCGTGGCCTTCTTGGCACCGAGCGCGGCCGCGACGGCCTTGAGGTCGAGCAGCCGGTCGACCGGCACGATGCCGACGCCCAGACCCTTGTCGGTGTCCACGAGCAGGGTCTTGAAGACGCGGGCCGGCTCGATGCCGAGGGCCTCGGCAGCCTCCAGCCCGAAGCTCGCGGCGGTGGGGTCGTGCACGTAGGAGCGCACGTCATACCGGATCCCCGCGCGCTCGAGCGCGACCGTCGCCGGGGTGCTGCTCACAGCGTGTAGTCCTCGGTGGGCAGGGCGCCGAGGCGGTCCTCCCAGGGCGTGGAGAGCACGATGGTGGTGACGGTCGAGCACTCGCCCTGCTGGCGGATGCGGGCGAGCAGCTCCTCGAGGTCCTGCGGGCGGCCGACGCGGATGAGGAGGATGTAGTACTCGTCGCCGGCGACCGACCAGCAGGCGACGATCTCCTCGATGTCGGACAGGCGCTCGGGGATGTCGTCGTCGGCCGAGGGGTCGAAGGGCGTCACCGACATGAGCGCGGTCATCGGCAGCCCGACGGCCGGGTAGTCGATGACCGCCCGGTAGCCCTTGATGATCCCCCGCTCCTCGAGCCGCTTGACCCGCTGGTGGACGGCCGAGGTGGACAGGCCGACCTGGCGCCCGAGGTCGGCGAACGAGATGCGTCCGTCGTGCGCCAGGACCTGGACGATGTGGCGGTCGAGAGCCTCCATGGAAGGACAGCGTAGTTGGCAGCGGTGGCGGGTCGGTCGGCACCGGCCGACGGCGCGGCCGCGGGACGTGGTAGAAATAGCGTAAATCCACTGTGATCCACCCGGACGCACCGCCTGGAGGCACCGATGAGCACCGAGGACGAGCTGCGGCAGGCCGTGGTGTCGGTGACGGCAGTGCTGGTCAGGACGCTGCGCGCGCTCGGGCAGAACGGCCAGCCCGAGGAGGCCAACCGGCTCGCGGCGAAGGCGTACTGGGCGCTGCGCCCGACCAGCCCTGACGAGGCCGAGCGGATCAACGGCGCCATGCACTACCTGGCGCGGCTGGAGAGCACCACCGAGCCCACCCCCGGGCCCACCCACGAACCCACCCACAAGGAGGAAGCATGACCGACGAAAGCACCACCCAGGACCAGATCCTCGACGTCCGGGAGGAGATCCCGCGGCGCCGGCACGAGCTGATCGAGCAGACCTACCACGAGCTGGCCCCCGGCACCGGCTTCGTGCTCGTCAACGACCACGACCCGAAGCCGCTGCGCTACCAGTTCGAGGCGGAGTGGCCCGGGCAGTTCACCTGGGACTACCTGGAGAGCGGGCCCGAGGTCTGGCGCGTGCGCATCGGGCGGCCCGAGAAGCAGGCCTGACACTCAGTCGGCCTCCCCGCCGACGTCCTCGCCGGCGTCCTCGACGAGGTCGTCGACGGTGGGCTGGTCGGGGTGCGGACCGGGGCGGACCGCGCCGGTCCCGGGGTCGGTGTGCTCCATCGTGAGCCAGTCGTCGCGCCGTGCCCGGCGGCCACGCGATCTGGCCCGGTCGGCCAGCGCGGCCTGCAGCAGCTGCCCGGCGGCGTCACGCAGGTCGTCGACGTCCTCGGGATGGCGACGGTCCAGGTAGGTGCGGTAGTCGTGCACCCGCGTGGTCGCGATCTGTCCGAGCAGGGTCGTGAACGTCAGGTCCCGCCGGGCGCCGATCTCCACCTGCCAGGTCCCGTCGGTCTTGTACTGGTGCGGCCGCTTGGCCAGCAGTGCCAG
>QEUR01000043.1 GCA_003577095.1 Acidobacteriota bacterium | reverse complement strand
GAAACCACCCTGGAACTGGACTTCCCCAAGCGGATCGCCACTGGCCAGCTGTTCGTGGTCAAGGGTAAGGTGGGCCGCAAGATTCCGGAAAACGCCGAGATCGAATTTGACGGCCTGCGTTCGGTGCGTGAAAGGCGTTCGTATCCGATCCAGGTTGGCGAAGGCGGCACAACCGGCACCTTTGAGGCCAAGGTGGAAACGCTCGACCAGTATCGTAATTTCCGCTTTCTCGTGCGCGTCAATGATGTGACCGCGCCACGCCGCGAACATCTGTGGCACAGTGTCGAGGTCGGCACGCCTCCGGTGCTGGTGGGGAAGCCGTAGTCGCCGTAGGCCGATATCGCGTCCACGCTCGGGCCGTCGAGCAGCTCGACCAGGCTCGGGGTATGCCGTTGCTCGCGCAGGGCGGCCACGCCCGCCATCGTGGCGGCCAGGGTGGGGAAGACCGCGAGCACCGTCAGGGCCGGGTCACCGAGCGGCACCAGCTTGAGCACGGCCTCGGTGACCACGCCGAGCGTGCCCTCCGACCCCACGAACAGCCCGGTCAGGTCGTAGCCGGCCACCCCCTTGGCGGTGCGCCGGCCGGTGCGGACCACGTCGCCGCCGGGCAGCACGACCTCGAGCCCGCGGACGTAGTCGGCGGTGACGCCGTACTTCACGCAGCACAGGCCGCCGGCGTTGGTCGCGACGTTGCCGCCGATCGAGCACATCGCGCTGCTCGCGGGGTCCGGCGGGTAGGCCAGTCCGTGCTCGGCCGCCGCCGCCTTGAGGTCGGTGTTGACGACGCCCGGGCCGACCACCGCGATCCGCTCGACCGGGTCGATCTCGACGGTGCGCATGAGCTTGGTCGACAGCACGATGCCGCCCCCGATCGCGCGCGCCGCGCCGGTCGTGGCGGTCCGTGCACCCTGGGGGACGACCGGGACCCGGTGCTGCGCGGCATACCGGAGCGTGGTGACGACGTCCTCGCGCGAGCGGGCCCGCACGACGGTGAAGTCCTCCCCACCCAGCCCCGCCGCCGGGGGGTAGGCGTCCACGCCGTAGCCCGCTGCCACCGAGGGGTCGGTGACGACGCGGTCGCCGAGGAGGGCGTGGAGGTCGGTGGTGACGGTGCTCACCCCGCGAGCCTACGAGGCCGGTGGTGGCGCACCGCGCTTGGCTGACATGGGATTCCCAGCATGATGTGCTATGGCCATGGTATACTCACTTTCAGCGCAAGTCCTTTGCGGGACCAGGAGGGCAGTTCCATGACCAAGGTCAAGCGCAGCATGGGGATGGCGGCAGTCGGTGCCACGTTCGTCGTGGTGACGGCGACGCCGATGTCACCCGCCGCCGGCGGAGATCTCGGTGGCGAGTCAACCACCATGGACGGGTTCGAGGTGAGGACGGAGGGAGACTGGATCGTCTACGACCGGGGCAAACTTGCGGAGGACGGGACTCTTGAGGTCGTCCAAGGGGAGAAGGCAGATGACGGTACGTGCCTGATGGGAGACAGTGCCTCATCCAGGTCGAACGTGGGTGCTGTCTACGGGGTCGAGATCGAGTTCAACCCAACCACCTGCCAGTCGAAGTATTGGGTGCGCGAGCTGACCATCGACGAGCGTGACCGGGTTTGGTCCGACGAGGTGGGGCCCGGGGTGCAGGTGGATGCGCCAGCTGTCCGCGTTCCCGACGTAGGAGCATTGGGGGGCGCGGCGTCGTATTTGCCGGCCGCCACGAAGTCTGGGTGGACACAATCCTGGTACGAGGATCCGCCGGGCTGGGACGTCACATACACGTTCGTCAGGACTACGTGGACCTACAACGGATCCTGCGTCTCGGGCGCTTCAGGGGCTCAGGAGCACCGTCACATGGGCCAAACTGGATGGGTGTTGTTGGGCTGGGACTGGAACAACGTCTACTCGTGCGCGAAGTCGTCGAGCAACATCTACGCAGCCTACAAGAACGATCCGTTCTGCCCTGGATCCGGGAACACCACCTACAACACGTACAACAGGACGCGTGCCGAAGGGAAGCCTGACGGATCAACGTACTGGGCGTGGCCGGCCGTAAAGAGCGGTGGTTGCTCTTCCCTGCTCAGCCACAAGTACCTGTACGGCAACTGAGGAGGATGCTGTGGTTCCCACCCTCCTGCTCTTCGGTCTCGTCGCCGGCCGTTGGTGGAAGAGCGCACTGCTCCTCGGTTGCGTGGGGTGGGTGGCCATCGGTCTCCAGCAGGGCTTCGTGGACACCGTCGGATCGGCAGCCGCGGCCGGGGCGGTGGCCTTGGGGAACACCGCCGTCGGGGTGGCGGTCCACCAAGCGTTGCTGTTCTGCTGGCGATACCTCGTCGCACGGCGCGGCGAGGAGGCGGACGTCCACTAGCTTTCGCGCCGTGTGTCAAGTGGTCGACAGGCGTGCGTGATCGGCCGGGCGGGGATGGTGGGCTCGGCGGGGGACTGGACGAAGGAGCGAAAGGTGTTGAGCGGGGTGCGCTCGGGCCGCCGATGTTCCGGCGGCTGTTTTGTCCACACAGGTTGGGTAGGCGGTCGGCGGGTCAGGCGCCTTTGAGCGCGGGGTGGCCGCGGTTGGTCGCACAGCGCATCCAGCCGTACCATGGGCGGCACAGGCGTCCGAGCCGTCATCAGCGGCGAGCCTGCGGAAGAACGGCCCCGGCACGCCGGCCGGGAGCCCACTAGACCCGCACGGGGCAGGCCCGTCACAGCCGCAGCAGTGAGTGGCACGCCGTCATCGGCGTGCAAGCGAGGTGGTACCGCGGTGCCCCGCCCGACCCGGCCGACCGGGGGAGGCGAGGTCTCGTCCTCGGCCCAGGACCGCATACCCGCACCAAGACCGCACCACTCACGAGGAGCCGCCCCGATGGCCTACCCGCTCACCAGCACCTCCGGCAACGCGCTGACCAGCTCTCCGCGCTTCCCGGAGATCGAGGAGGCCGTGCTCGCCTACTGGAAGGAGCACGACACCTTCGTCAGGAGCGTCGAGCAGCGCCCGGCCGGGCAGGACGGCGCCAACGAATACGTCTTCTACGACGGGCCGCCCTTCGCGAACGGCCTGCCGCACTACGGCCACCTGCTCACCGGCTACGTCAAGGACGTCGTGCCGCGCTACCAGACGATGCGCGGACGCCGGGTCGAGCGCCGCTTCGGCTGGGACACCCACGGGCTGCCCGCCGAGCTGGAGGCGATGGACCAGCTGGGCATCAAGACCAAGGACGAGATCCTGGAGCTGGGCGTCGAGGAGTTCAACGCCGCCTGCCGGCGCTCGGTGCTGAAGTACACCCAGGAGTGGGAGGAGTACGTCACCCGCCAGGCGCGCTGGGTCGACTTCGAGGGCGACTACAAGACGCTCGACGTCACCTTCATGGAGTCGGTGCTCTGGGCGTTCAAGAGCCTCTACGACAAGGGCCTGGTCTACGAGGGCTACCGGGTGCTGCCCTACTGCTGGAACGACCAGACGCCGCTGTCCAACCACGAGCTGCGGATGGACGACGAGGTCTACCAGGTGCGCCAGGACCCGGCGGTCACCGTCGGCATGCGCCTGCTGCCCGGCGAGACCCCGGACGAGGTGCTCGACGGGGCGCTCGCGCTGATCTGGACCACCACTCCCTGGACGCTGCCGGCCAACCTCGCCGTCATGGTCGGCGAGGACATCGAGTATGTCGTGGTGCGCGCACCTCTCCCCGGCGCCGGCGACGACGCCGAGCCGCAGCGCTACCTGGTCGCCAGGGAGCGGCTCGCCGCATACGGCAGGGAGCTCGGCGAGAGCCCCGAGGTCCTGGGGACCTACACCGGGCAGGAGCTGGCCGGGCGCTCCTACGTGCCGCCGTTCACCTACTACCAGGGCTGGGAGCGGGCGCACCGGCTCGTCGTCGCCGAGTTCGTCACGACCACCGACGGCACCGGGCTGGTCCACACCGCCGGCGCGTTCGGTGAGGACGACAAGGTGGTCACCGACCGCGAGGGGATCGAGCCGGTCATGCCGGTCGGCCCCGACGGCGCCTTCACCCACCCGGTCGACGAGTACGCCGGGATGCTCGTCTTCGACGCCAACGCCCCGATCCAGGACCACCTGCGGGCGGCCACGCTCAACCAGCTGCCGCGCACCCCCGAGCACCCCGACCTGCTCGACCAGGGCGCGGTCGGGGAGGGCACGGTGCTGCTGCGCCGCGAGACCTACGCCCACTCCTACCCGCACTGCTGGCGCTGCCGGCAGCCGCTGATCTACAAGGCCGTCTCGTCCTGGTTCGTCGAGGTGACGAAGTTCAAGGACGACATGCTGGCCACCAACGAGCAGATCACCTGGGTCCCCGAGCACGTCAAGCACGGCCAGTTCGGCAAGTGGCTGGAGAACGCCCGTGACTGGTCGATCAGCCGCAACCGGTTCTGGGGCAGCCCGATCCCGGTGTGGCGCAGCGACGACCCGGCCTACCCGCGGATCGACGTCTACGGCTCGCTCGAGGAGATCGAGCGCGACTTCGGCGAGCTGCCGCGCGACCGGGAGGGCAACGTCGACCTGCACCGGCCCTTCGTCGACGAGCTGACCCGGCCCAACCCCGACGACCCGACCGGCAGGAGCACGATGCGCCGCGTCGAGGACGTGCTGGACGTGTGGTTCGACTCCGGGTCGATGAGCTACGCCCAGGTGCACTACCCCTTCGAGAACGCCGAGTGGTTCGAGCACCACTTCCCGGCCGACTTCATCGTCGAGTACATCGGCCAGACCCGCGGCTGGTTCTACACCCTGCACATCCTGGCGACCGCGCTCTTCGACCGCCCGGCCTTCAGCAATTGCATCAGCCACGGCATCGTGCTGGGCAACGACGGGCAGAAGATGTCCAAGTCGCTGCGCAACTACCCCGACGTGCGCGAGGTCTTCGCCCGCGACGGCGCCGACGCGATGCGCTGGTTCCTCATGTCGAGCCCGATCCTGCGCGGCGGCAACCTGATCGTCACCGAGCAGGGCATCCGCGACGGCGTGCGGCAGACGATGATCCCGCTGTGGAACGCCTGGTACTTCTTCGGGCTCTACGCCAACGCCGCGGGCTACCGGGCGCGCTGGTCGACGGACTCGACGCACGAGCTGGACCGCTACATCCTGGCCAAGGCCCGCACCCTCGTGAAGGACGCGCAGCGCGCCTACGACGCCAACGACATCGCGACCGCCGCCGACGCGATCCGCGAGTTCGTCGACGTGCTCACCAACTGGTACATCCGCCGTTCCCGCGACCGCTTCTGGGCCACCGGCTCCGACGGCGCCGAGGGCCTGCCTGCCGCCCTGGACACCCTCTACACGGTGCTCGAGGTGACCTGCCGGGTCGCCGCCCCGCTGCTCCCGCTGCTCACCGAGGAGGTATGGCGTGGCCTCACCGGCGGCGAGTCGGTCCACCTCACCGACTGGCCGGACGCGGACGACCTGCCCGCCGACGAGGGCCTGGTCGCGGCGATGGACACCGTGCGCGAGGTGTGCTCGGCGACGCTCGCCCTGCGCAAGGCCGAGGGGCTGCGGGTGCGCCTGCCGCTGGCCTCGCTGACCGTGGCCAGCAGGAACGCCGAGGGCCTGACACGGCACGCCGGTCTGGCCGACCTGGTGCGGGACGAGGTCAACGTCCGGGAGGTCACGGTCCTCGACCTCGAGGCGGCGGACGCGTCGTCCCTGCTCAGCGTCGAGCAGCGGCTCACCGTCAACGCCCGGGCGGCCGGGCCGCGCCTGGGCCGCGACGTGCAGACCGCGATCAGGGGCTCCAAGTCCGGCGACTGGTCGGTGGCCGAGGACGGGACCGTGACCGCCGGCGGGCTCGAGCTCCTCGAGGGCGAGTACACCCTGGAGACCGTCGTCGCCGACGGCGCGACGGGCACCGACGGCGGCTCGCGGGCCACCGCGATGCTGCGCGGCCAGGGCGGCGGCTTCGTCGTGCTCGACACCGCGGTGACCGAGGACCTGGCCCGGGAGGGCCTCGCCCGCGACCTGGTGCGCGCGGTGCAGGGAGCCCGCAAGGACGCCGGCCTGGACATCACCGACCGGATCAGCCTGACCGTGGTCGGCGACGACGAGGTGTGGGACGCCGCCATGGCGCACCAGCAGCTGGTCATGGAGGAGACGCTCGCCGTGCAGTTCGGCGCGGCAGGCGCCGGCACCCCGCTGCCGAAGGCCAAGCACCACGGCCTCGGCGGCGGCACCGACCCGGACGGTGGCACCCAGCCCAGGCCGACGGCATACACGACCACCGCGGACCTCGGCGGCGGGCACGAGGTCGAGCTGATGATCGTCAAGGTGGAGTCGCGATGAGCGACCAGTTCTTCGACGGCAACGAGCTGCCTCTGTCGCCGGCGGCGGCCGTGCCGGCCGAGGCCGACGGCGCCGACCGGTCGGCGGAGCGGGAACCGGTCGACCCGGCGTTGCTCGCGCGCTACGACCAGGTCGTCGAGGAGATCCTCGGGCGCACCCCCGAGCACATGCCCGAGCCGACGCTGCACCGCGTCGCGCGGGTGATGGAGCTGATGGGCGACCCGCAGCGGGCCTTCCCGATGGTCCACCTCACCGGCACCAACGGCAAGACCTCCACGACCCGGATGATCGAGCGGATCCTGCGCGAGACCGGGCTGCGCACCGGTCGGTTCACCAGCCCGCACCTGCACGACATGCGCGAGCGGATCAGCCTGGACGGCGAGCCGATCGGGATCGAGGCGTTCCTGGCCGCCTACGACGACGTGCTGCCCTTCGTGCAGATGGTGGACGCCGAGTCGATGGCCGACGAGGACCCGCAGCGGCACGTGCGGATGACCTACTTCGAGGTCGTCGTCTGCCTGGCCTTCGCCGCCTTCGCCGACGCGCCGGTCGACGTCGCGGTCGTCGAGGTCGGCCTGGGCGGGGTCTGGGACGCGACCTCGGTGGCCGACGGCACCGTCGCGGTCGTCACCCCGATCTCGATCGACCACACCCGGCTGCTCGGCTCGACGGTCGAGGAGATCGCCACCGAGAAGGCCGGGATCATCAAGCCCGGCGCGGTCGCGGTCGTCGGCGTCCAGGAGCCCGAGGCGATGGAGATCCTGGTCGCGCGCTGTGACGAGGTGTCGGCGACCCTGAAGGCCGAGGGCGTCAGCTTCGGCGTCCTGGCCCGCGAGGTCGGGGTGGGCGGCCAGCAGATCTCGCTGCGCGGGCTCGCGGCGGACTACCCCGACCTGTTCCTGCCGCTCTTCGGCGAGCACCAGGCGCACAACGCCGCGATCGCCGTGGCTGCCGTCGAGGCCTTCCTCGGCGGCGGCGAGCAGCCGCTGACCGGCGACGTGCTGCACGCCGGCCTGGCGGGCGTCACCTCGCCGGGCCGGCTGGAGATCGTCCGGCGCTCGCCCACCGTGATCGTCGACGCCGCGCACAACCCCGCCGGAGTCCAGGCGCTGGTCGAGGCGGTGCGCGAGTCGTTCACCTTCACCCGGCTGGTCGGCGTGCTGGCCGTGCTCGAGGACAAGGACGCCGAGCACATGGTGCAGGCGCTGGAGCCGGTGCTCGACCACGTCGTCGTCTCCCGCACCACCTCGCCCAGGGCCATCCGCCCGGCGCGGCTCGGGCAGCTCGTCGCGGAGTACTTCGGCGAGGACCGCGTCACCGTCGTCCCCGACCTGCCCGACGCGCTCGATGTCGCCGCGGCGCTCGCCGACGAGGGCGGCGTCGGCGGGGCGGTGCTGGCCACCGGCTCGGTGACCACCGCCGCCGAGGTCCGTCAGCTGCTCGGCGTCACCACGACCTGAAGCCCACGGCGTCGGGCCCCTGTCAGCCGCCGGTGAGGGCGTTGGAGGTGCCGTAGCGGTCGACGTAGCCGGACAGGTCGCCCTGCCGCAGGCCCTCGGCCAGCTCCGCGGTGCGGGCGTGGTCCAGCAGGTCGATCGAGGCGCCTGCCTCGGACCAGCCGAACCGGGAGACCGGCACCATCAGCGAGGTGACGTCCTCGGGCCCCAGCCGGGCGCCCACCTCGACCATGGTGGCGAGCTGGTCGACCTCCAGGTCGCCCTCGATCTTGACGTTCTTGTAGAGCATCGGGAGCAGCTCGAGCAGCTTCTGCGGCTCCTCCTCCCGGATCTGGGCGAGGCGCTGCATCATCCCGACCAGCGCGGCGCGGTGCCGCTCGGTGCGGTCGAGGTCGCCGAGGGGGAGGGTCTTGCGCTCGCGCACGTAGATGAGTCCGTCGGTGTTCTCCAGGTGGATGCGGCCCTTCTCGAAGACGACCTGGCGGCCGGTCGATCCCACGGTGACCGTGGTGGCGTGCTTGTTGTCGACCCAGAACCCGTCCATCCACCGGGTGAGCGCGATGAACATCTCGAAGTTGGTCTGGGCCACCAGGTCGATCTCCAGCCCGCCGAGCAGGTCGGACACGGTCTCCTCGAGCAGCGGGATACCGCCGCGCTCGTAGGCCGCGTTGATCTTGTCCTTGCCGTAGCCGGGGATGTCGACGTAGGAGTCCCGCGCGACGGAGACCAGGTTGAGGTGGTCGTGGTCCTCGGTCAGCTGCGCCAGGACGATGACGTCGGACCGGCCGCTGAGGTCGCCGTCGCGGGAGTCGGTACCGATGATCAGGGCGGTCACCACCCCGTCGGGCAGCGGCGCCCCTGCGTCCTGGGTGGTCTCGCCCGTGGGCCGGGGCGCTGCGGTGGCCGTGCGCCGCTCGGTGTCCTGCACGGCCGTCGCGGGGGCGCTGCTCGGTGCCGCGTCACCGGTCGGCGACGGCGTGGCGGTGGCGGCCGACGAGGGGGCGGGCCCGGCCGAGGACGGGTCGGGACCGGTCGACCGGCCGCTGCACGCGGTGAGCAGGATCAGGCACAGCGCGAGGAGCGGTGCGAGGAGTCGGCGTACGGCGGTCATCGTCACGTCCTAGTCGTCGGTGTGGCCGGTCTCGTGCCCGTCGGGGGCCGGAGCGGTGGCGGGGGCGGCGTCGTCGGTCCAGGCCGACACGTCCTCACGGGGGGCGGAGCCACGCTCGAGCAGCATGTCGTTCATCAGCCGGATCTCGCCGGCCTGGGCGACGACCATGCGCTCGGCGGCCGCGAGCACGTCCGGGTCGTCGGCCAGGTCCAGGGCCGCCCGGGCCATCTCGACACCGGCGATGTGGTGGGTGAGCATCAGCTGCAGGTAGAGGATCTCGGCCTCTTCCCCAGACGCCTCGGACAGCTCCTGCATCTCGGTCGGGGAGGCCATCCCGTCCATCACGACACCGGGTGGCAGCTCCATGTCCATGTGCTCGTGGCCCATCCAGGCCATCCGCTCCTCGCCGCGCGCCCGCGGCAGGCCCCACTCGGCCAGCCAGGTGGCCATCATGCCGCGCTCGAAGTTCTGGTTGTTGTCGATGTCGACCGCGAGCCGGCGCACGTCCTCGTCCTCCGTGCGCTGCATGACCAGCTGGGACATCTCCACGGCCTGGGCGTGGTGCTCGCTCATGTCCCGGGCGAAGCCGGCGTCGGCGCTGGAGTCCCCCGGGTGGTGGGGGCCGAACGCGAGCCACCCCAGCAGCACACCGAGGCACAGCGCCGCGACCGTGACCACGGCGAGGGCGGGCGCCCCGAAGGTGCGCCACCGCTCGGGCGCGCTGCCGCGGACGAGACCACTCCCGGGCACGACCTCGTCCGGGCCGGGCTCGGCGTCCGGCTCGGTCACGACCCGGCCACCAGGCTGACGTCCGTGCCGCCGGTGCACGCCGCGCCCGGCTCGGGCGTCTGCGGGCCCTGCTTGTACTCGCGGATGAACGCCTTGAGCGTCTTCTCGTCCGCGGAGTCCAGGCTCAGCTGGTGGTCCCAGGCGGTCGCCATGACCGGCGAGTCCTGGTCCTCGACGGGCGAGACCAGCATGTAGTCGTCCTGGCCGAGCTCCTCCAGCACCGCCACCTGGTCGGCCGGCAGGTCGGGCTGGTAGCTCAGCCACACCGCGCCGTGCTCGAGGGAGTGCACGGCGTGCTCGGTGACGACGGGCTCGGAGTAGACGCCGCAGTTCCACCACGCGGGGTGGTGCGGCCCGCCCGGGGGCACGGGGGAGTCGTAGTCGATCGGGTCGGTGACGTGGTTGCCGCCGGTGTTCTCGAAGGTCTTGACCGCGGACAGGTCGGCGGTCGCGGGGCTCTCCCGGATGATCGCGAACGCCACCGAGCCGACGATCGCGGCGACGACCAGGGCGGCCACGCCCCAGATGAGGGCACCGCGCGTGCGCTCGGCCGAGCGCGACGCCTTCTGGATCTTGGCGACCTTGGCGGCGCGGGCGTCGGCAGGGGTCTTGCTGCGGTCGGGTCGGGGCACGGTCGCTCCTGGTGATGGGCACGGGGGAGCGGTCGGGCTCCCGAGGACTCGCGCCCAAGGGTATGCGGTCCTCCTGACAGGCTGCTGGAGGCTGACAGGGCCCTGGGTCCGGGGTCTGGGAGAATCGCCGCGTGACCTCCACCTCGCACCTGGACGTGCTGCGCCCGCCCGCGCGCCCCGGCCCAACCACCCGCCGGCTGTGCGGTGCCAGCCTGCTCGCCCAGGGGATCAGCGTCTTCCTCGGCTCCCTCGTGGCCTGGCAGCTGGACCGCACGCTGCACGGCGGCACGGGGACCGCCCTGCTGTGGTCGGGCGTCGGCCTGGCGCTCCTGTGCCTGGTGGCCGCCGGCGCGATGCGCTCCAGCGCGGGCGTCTGGCTCGGCTGGCTGTGCCAGGTGCTCACGCTCGCCAGCGCGTTCCTGCTGCCCGCCATGCTGGTCGTCGGCCTGCTCTTCGCCGCGCTGTGGTGGGTGTGCCTGTCCAACGGCCTGCGCATCGACGCCGACAAGGCACGGCGCCCGGCCGGGGCCGGCTGACCGTGGACTTCCTCACCGCAGCGATCCTCGGCCTCGTCCAGGGCCTCACCGAGTTCCTCCCCATCTCCTCCAGCGCCCACATCTCGATCGTCGGGCGCCTGCTGGGCCAGGAGGACCCCGGGGCGGCCTTCACCGCCATCAGCCAGCTGGGCACGGAGGCGGCGGTGCTCCTCTACTTCTGGCGCGACATCGTGCGGATCGTCAGGACGTGGTTCGCCTCGCTCGCCGGGCGGGTGCCGCGCAACCACCCCGACGCGATGCTCGGTTGGTGGGTCATCCTGGGCACGATCCCGATCGGCGTGCTCGGCCTGCTGCTGCAGGACTGGATCGAGACCGAGGTGCGCAGCCTGTGGATCACCGCCACGATGCTGCTGGTCTTCGCGCTGGTCATCATGACCGCCGAGCGGGTCGGCAGGCAGCGGCGGGAGCTGTCCGAGCTGACCTGGAGGCACGGCCTGGCCTTCGGCTTCTGGCAGGCGCTGGCGCTCGTCCCGGGCGTCTCGCGCAGCGGCGGCACGATCGCCGGCGGCCTGTTCATGGGCTACACCCGCGAGGCGGCCGCGCGCTACTCCTTCCTCCTGGCGATCCCCGCGGTCCTCGCCTCGGGCGGCCTGCAGGTGGTCAAGGTGGCGACCGGCGACGCGATCGGCTCGGGCACCGCGTGGGGGCCGATCTGGCTGGCCACCGGCATCGCCTTCCTCGTCGGGTATGCCGTGATCGCCTGGTTCATGCGCTACATCACCACGCACACCTTCACGCCGTTCATGATTTACCGGATCGTGCTGGCGCTGGTGCTCTTCGCCCTGCTGGGCACCGGGGCGCTCGTCGCCTGACCGTTCCCGCGCCGGGCCACGAGGAGCCTCCCGGGCGGCCACTGCATACCCTTGACCCCGTGACCGACATCCCGCAGACCGAACGTTCCCTCGTCCTCGTCAAGCCCGACGGCTACCGTCGCGGGCTGTCCGGCGAGGTGCTGCGCCGCGTGGAAGCCAAGGGCTACACCCTCGCCGCGCTCGCGGTGCTGACGCCGACGCGCGAGCAGCTGGCCGCGCACTACGCCGAGCACGAGGGCAAGCCCTTCTACGAGCCGCTGCTGGAGTTCATGTCCTCCGGCCCGGTGACCGCCGCCGTCATCGAGGGCCACGGCTGCATCCCCGGCTTCCGCTCGCTCGCCGGCGTCACCGACCCGACCGCCGCGGCGCCCGGCACCATCCGCGGCGACCTGGGCCGCGACTGGGGCCTGAAGGTCCAGCAGAACATCGTGCACGGCTCCGACTCCCCGGAGTCCGCCGCGCGCGAGATCGCGATCTGGTTCCCCGACCTGGGCTGAGCCCGCGGTGCTCGCCAGGGTGCTCCGCGGAGCAGCCCCGGCACGGACGTCCCGGCCCCGGATGTATCTGGCGCGCCGCCCGCCCCTCTGACCCGAGCAGCAGGCGCACCCGCGCCACTACGCTGTGAGCCAGCAGGGACCCAGGGAAGGACGACCGATGCCGATGCGAGACACGCAACTCCCGCGCGTGCACCCGTGGGCCCTCGCGCAGCACGGGGCCCGCGTCCTCGACCCCGGCTCCGACCTGCGCCCCGCCGCCTCCGACCCCTGGTCGAAGGGGCTGGCTCCCACGGCATACCGGCGCTCGACGCTCCTGGTGAGCGGGCTGCCCGGCGGACGCGCGGGGGAGACCCTGCAGCGGCTGCGCGAGATCGTCGAGCGGCAGGGGTTGCCGGTCGCTCTCGACGTCGACCCGCGCGACGAGGAGGCGGACAAGCGCGCCGGCGAGCTGGAGGGCGACCTGGGCGAGCTCGTCGACCGCGTCTACCGCACCCGCGTGCTCCTCACCCCGGCGACCGAGGGACCCAGCCGACCGGTCGACGCCTGGGAGGTCCTGCTCACCGCCCGCGCCGAGCTCGGCGCCGACGCGGGGGTGGACCTCGAGCACCTGATGATCGCCTGCCCCGAGGGTCCCGGAGACGGCTCCGACGTCGCGCCGGCCGAGGAGGGGACGGCCGGCGCGACCCAGGGAGCCGGTGGGGTCATCCCGCTGAAGGTGGAGCCCCAGGGCTACTGGGAGAGCCACGGCGGGACGGGAGGCGGGGCCCGGGTCGCGCCGCGCACCCCGGTCTCGCTCGTCATCGCCGACCCGGCCCCAGGGGGCCAGCAGGAGGCGCGCAGCCCGGTCGTCGCGGTGCCCGACACGGGCCTGGGGCCGCACCCGTGGTTCGAGGACACCACCCGCTCGCTGGTCACCAGGACGCTGGCCGGCTTCCCGCTGGCCGTGCCGCCCGGGCCCGACCCCGAGGCGGTCGGCGTCGAGGACGACCTGGTCGGGCTGCGCGCCCCGATGAGCGGCCACGGAACCTTCATCGCCGGCATCGTGCGGCAGACCGCGCCGTCGGCCCGGCTGCTCGCCCTCCCGGTCGTCGACCTCAGCGGCGCGGCCGCCGAGGGCGACGTGCACCACGCGCTCGTCGCGCTGCTCGTCGGCCACTGCCTCGCCCAGGACGCCGGCTCGCCCGACCTGTCCGCCGACGGCACCGTCGTGGACGTGCTCAACCTGTCGCTGGGCTTCTACCACCAGTCGGCCGAGCCGCTCACCGCCCACCCGGTGCTGGACCTGCTGCGGGCGTTCGCCGAGCGCGGGGTCGTCGTGGTGACCGCCATGGGCAACGACGCGACGCGCCGGGCGCTCTACCCGGCGGCCTGGGCGACCGGCCCCGACCGGCCCGACCAGAAGCAGCCGCCGGTGGTCGCCGTCGGGGCCCTGAACCCGGACGGGCGCAGCGTCGCCACCTTCTCCAACTCCGGGCCCTGGGTCACGGCGTTCCGGGAGGGCGTCCACGTCGTGAGCGCCCTGCCCTGCCTCGACGCCTCCGCCCAGCCGGCCGTCGCGCTCGAGGCCGACGGCCGGGCCCGCTCCACGGTGGACCCCGACGACCTGCGCGGCGGCTTCGGGCTGTGGAGCGGCACGAGCTTCGCCGCGCCGGTGCTCGCCGGCCGGCTGGCGGGGCACCTGCAGGCCGCGGGCGCCGACGACACGACGCCCGGGGCGATGGTGGAACGCGCCTGGAAGGGACTGGAGGAGGAGCTGGGGTGGACCACGTGAGCGCCGGGCCGGAGGCCGCCGACCGCGGGGTGGCCGAGGCCTTCGCCGCATACCGGGCAGGACGGACCGAGGCGA
>QEUR01000339.1 GCA_003577095.1 Acidobacteriota bacterium | reverse complement strand
CAGCTCGGCGATCATCTCCACCGTCGGCTCGTCGGTGACCTGGTCCGGCGGGTAGAGCATCGGCGACTCCGGGAGGTAGGAGGCCAGCAGGTCGCCGACCTCCTCGACCTGGTCGCCCCGCACCGCCGAGCATGGGATGATCGCCGACCAGTCGCCGAGCCGGTCGATGGCGACCAGGTGCTCGGCCAGCCGGTCGCGGTCGACGGCGTCGGCCTTGGTGGCGATCGCCACGACGGGGACGCGCCGCACCCGGTGCAGGTCGGCCAGGTCCCCGGCGATGAAGGTGTCGCCCGGCCCGATGCGCTGGTCGGCCGGCAGGCAGAAGCCGATGACGTCCACCGACAGCAGCGTCTCGCGCACCAGGTCGTTGAGCCGCTGCCCGAGCAGGGAGCGGGGGCGGTGCAGGCCCGGCGTGTCGACGAGCACCAGCTGCGAGGCCTCGGTGGTGCGGATGCCGCGGATCGTGTGCCGGGTGGTCTGCGGCTTGGAGGAGGTGATCGCCACCTTGCGCCCGACGAGGGCGTTGGTCAGGGTCGACTTGCCGGCGTTGGGCCGTCCCACCAGGCAGGCGAACCCGCTGCGGTATGGAGTCTCCCCCGCTGCGTCGCCCTCCCCCGGGTGCTCGGTCGGGTCAGCGGGCACGGGTCACCTCCGTGGTCTCGGGGCCGTCGGCGGCGCACCGTCCGGCCGTCCCGTCGTGCCCGTCGTCGGACTGGTCCTGGCCGTCCTCGTCGTGGGCAGGGTCGGTCTCGGGCAGGCGCCGGACGAGCACGGTGGCCACCCGCCGGCGGCGGCCCGCCATCCGCTCGGCGGTGAGCTCGAGGCCGCCCACCTCGCCCACGGCGCCCTGGATCGGCACGCGGCCGATGGCGGTGGCGAGCAGCCCGCCGACGGAGTCGACGTCCTCGGACTCGATCTCCACGTCGAACATCTCGGCGAGGTCGTCGACGGGCAGGTTGGCAGGCACCCGGACGACCTCCGCACCGTCCTCGGCCACCACCGTCTCGACCTCGACGTGGTCGCGGTCGTACTCGTCGGTGATCTCGCCGACGATCTCCTCGAGGATGTCCTCGATGGTCACCAGGCCCGCCGTGCCGCCGTACTCGTCGATGACGATCGCCACGTGCTGGCGGGCCTGCTGCATCTCCCGGAGCAGGTCGTCCACGCGCTTCATCTCCGGCACCCGCTGCACGGGGCGCATCACCTCGGTGACCGGGAGCGTGCGCGCCGAGCCGGAGTTGGAGTTGACCTGACGGACGACGTCCTTGAGGTAGAGCATGCCCAGCACGTCGTCGGCGTCCTCGCCCACGACCGGGATGCGGGAGAAGCCGGAGCGCAGGAAGAGCGACATGGCCTGCCGCAGCACCTTCTCGGACTTGATCGAGACCAGGTCCGGCCGCGGCACCATCACCTCGCGGGCGACGGTGTCGCCGAGCTCGAAGATGGAGTGGATCATCTCCCGCTCGTCCTCCTCGATGAGCGCGGACTCGCCGGCCAGGTCGACCAGCTCGCGCAGCTCGGACTCCGAGGCGAAGGGTCCCTCGGCGTAGCCGCGGCCCGGGGTCACCGCGTTGCCGAAGACGACCAGCAGCTTGGCGACGGGGCCGAGGAAGACCCGCAGCAGCCGGACGACCGGCGCGGCCAGCAGCGCGACCCCCTCGACGTG
Organism: Acidobacteriota bacterium; assembly: GCA_003577095.1. Lineage (GTDB taxonomy): Bacteria > Actinomycetota > Actinomycetes > Actinomycetales > Dermatophilaceae > Ornithinicoccus. The sequence goes on along the minus strand of QEUR01000339.1, from coordinate 233 downwards.
CCGGCGGCCCAGCGTCCGCGGCGAGACACCCACGACCACGAAGGAGACCACCGCCATGATCGCGGTCGCCACGAGGGCGGTCTGCCAGTGCGAGTCGGCGACCATGTCCACCGCGACGGTCACCGCGACGGCGGTGGCGGCCTCGGCGGTGACCCGGACGAAGGTGGCCACCGCCAGGTAGGGGGAGGCGTCCGCGCTGATCCGCGCGAGCGCGGGGGCGCCGCGCCGGCCCT
>QEUR01000042.1 GCA_003577095.1 Acidobacteriota bacterium | reverse complement strand
CGGTGACCGCCTCGAGGTCGCCGCCGTAGGCCTGCCCGGCGGTGACCGTCGCCGCGAGCCAGCCCGCTGCGCGCAGGTCGGCGCAGGTGCGCGAGAACGCTGCGGGCAGCGCGCCGCCGTCGGTCATGACGTAGGCGACGCGTGCCTCGGGCCGGACCGTGCGGACGCCGGCCAGCACCGCGGGGAGCGCGGAGTGCAGGTCGGCCGCCACGACCGGCATCCCCTCGAGGTCGTCGGCGTCCTCGAGCAGCGCGTGGTGCTCGCCCTCGGGGTCGTCGGCGCCGAGGACCATCGTCTGCAGCGGGGTGTAGCGCGCCTTGACGAGGTGGCCGGGCGCCTCGACGTCGGGGGAGGGCCAGGCCGCCGGCCGGTCGGGGACCGCGACGACCACGGCATACCCCCCGGTGCCGAGGTCGCGCTCGAGCGCGGTGGTGTTGAGCAGCACCCGGTCGCCGGGCACCGGGGTGCCGACCACGTCGGGATAGGCGAGGGCGGGCACGTCGCCCAGGCCCTCGACGAGGACCTCGATCAGGACCACCCCGTCCCACCCGGGCCGCTCGTCGGTCACGGTGCCCTCTCGCCACTGGATCACGCCACGAGACTAGTAGCCTGACCCCCATGCCCAAGGCCACGAAGGGTCCGTCGCCCGCGGCGGCCAAGACCGAGCGGCTGCTCAACCTCGTCATCGCGCTGCTCTCGACGCGCCAGCCCCTGTCGCGCGCGCGGATCCGCGAGGCGGTGCCGGACTACAGCGACAACGACGAGGCGTTCGAGCGGATGTTCGAGCGCGACAAGGACGAGCTGCGCGCGCTGGGGATCCCGCTGCGCACCGAGCCGATCGACCCGTTCTTCGACGACGAGCCCGGCTACCGGATCGACCAGCGCGAGTACGCCCTGCCCGAGCTGTCCTTCGAGCCGGACGAGCTGGCGGTCATCGGGCTGGCCAGCCGCGCCTGGAGCCACGCGAGCCTGGCGGGGCCGGCGGCGCTGGCGCTCCGCAAGCTCGAGGCGGCCGGGGTCGTCCGCGACGAGGCGTCCGTCGCGGGCATCGAGCCGCTGCTGCGCACGAGCGAGCCGGCATTCGAGCCGGTGCGCGACGCCGTGCTGCGCCGCACCCCGATCCGCTTCGACTACCGCGGGGGCAGCGGCGACCTCGCCGAGCGGCACGTGCAGCCGTGGTCGCTGACCAGCTGGCACGGGCGCTGGTACGTCACCGGCCACGACCTCGACCGCGACGCACCGCGCGTCTTCCGGCTCGACCGGATCAGCGGGCGGCCCGCCCGCGCCGGACGCCCGGGAGGGTATGAGGTGCCCGCCGACCACGACCCGCTCACGATGATCCGGGCCTCCTCGGGCGACGTTCCCGGCACGACGGTCGCGGCGCGGCTGCACGTGCGCGACGCGGCGGCGTCCTCGCTGCGGCGTCGCGGCACGGTCGTGACCGACCGGTCGGCGCCCGAGGGGTGGGACACCCTGGAGGTTCAGGTCGGCGACCTGCGCGCCCTGGCCGAGGAGGTGGCGGCGGCGGGCGCCGACGTGCGCGTCGTCGAGCCGCCCGAGCTGGCCGAGCAGGTCCGCTCGATCCTGCGGGCCGTCCTGGAGGCGCACGGGGGAGGTGCAGCATGAGCACCTACGAGAGCGCGACCTCCCGCCTGAGCCGCCTGCTGGCGATGGTGCCCTGGCTGCTCAACCGGCAGGGCATCGACCTGGCCAGCGCCGCGGCCGAGCTGGGCGTCAGCGAGTCCCAGGTGGTCGACGACCTGCAGGTCCTCTTCGTCTGCGGCACGCCCGGGCACTTCCCGGACGACCTCATCGACGCGCAGTGGGAGGACGGCCGGGTCTACGTCTCCAACGCCGATTCGATCGCCCGGCCGCTGCGCCTCGGGCGTGACGAGGCCCTCGCGCTCATCGTCGCGCTGCGCGCGCTCGCGGCCACGCCCGGCCTGGCGCACAGCGACGCCGTCGACCGGGCGCTGGCCAAGCTGGAGCAGGCTGCGGGGGACGTCGCGGAGGCCGCCGGCAAGGTGAGCGTCGACCTCGACCCCGAGCTGCCCGCCGACCTGGTCGCCACCGTCCGGACCGCGCTGACGGAGGCGCGCCGGCTGCACCTGCGCTACCGCGTCGCCAGCCGCGACGAGACCACCGAGCGCGACGTCGACCCGCTGCGCGTCGTCTCGGTCGACGGCCGCTGGTACCTCGAGGGCTGGTGCCACCGCGCCCAGGGCGTGCGGCTCTTCCGCCTCGACCGGGTCGAGGACGCCCAGGTCCTCGACCAGCCGGCGACGCCGCCGGCCGACCTGCCCGAGCGGGACCTGTCCGGCGGTGCCTTCCGCGGCTCGCCGGAGGACACGGTCGTCACTCTCCACCTGGAGCCGGGCTCGGCCTGGGTGGCCGACAGCTTCCCCGTGGAGTCGGTCACCGAGCTGGGCGGGGGGCGGCTCGAGGTGACGATGCGGGTCGGTGACCCGCGCTGGCTGCACCGGCTCGTGCGCCGCCAGGGCGGGGAAGTGCGCGTGCTCGCACCGGGCCCGCTGGTGGAGGAGGTCGCTGCCGGGGCGCGGGCCGCGCTGGAGGGCTACGGGGCCTGACCCTCGCCCGGTCCGTAGACGAGCTCGGTCGGGGGCATGGGCTCGCACTCGCGCATGAGCTCAGCCATGGCCTCGGCCAGCTCCGCTCCTTCCAGACCCGGAGGTTCGAGGAACCAGATCACGTCCCCGGACAGGTAGACGTCTCGGGACGGGATCTCCGGCGCCGGGTAGCCCAGCGCCGTCAGGCAGGGCAGCACCTCGTCCACCTGCCAGTCGTAGTAGACGACCCTCTGCTCCCGGCTGAGCGGCTGGACGTACTGGTCGGCCAGGGGGTAGCGCCCGAGGCAGGTGTACTCAGCGACGGCTCCGGCCAGCTCCTGCCCGGGCGCGGACTCATAGCCGACACCCCCGTTCGGGTCCGCCGTGGCGGGGAACCCCAGCTCGGTGAGGCAGGTGGCGATGAGCTGCTCGACCTCGTCGGGGCGCACGACGCGGACCGGGCTCACCGCAGGCGGGTCGTCGATCCCGAGCGAGAGCGCGTGGCTGCGCATCGTCGTCACGTAGTGCTCGGGAACGCTCGTGACGGGGTCTGACCGGGTGGCGTTCGTACCTCCTGGATCGAACGCTCCATCAGATTGAGCCGACCGGTCGTCGATGCCGCCCTGGCTGCAGGCCGTCAGCACCAGCGCCGCTACGAGACCTCCGGAGCCTCCGCGCGCTGAAATTGGCACCCAGTTAGCCACAACTGTTGGATAGAGTGGCGATATAACCGTCCGTCGACCACGTGGTCTTTGCAGACCTGTACGGGGAACTAGAAACGTGGAAGGCGGGTGCGGAGTATCGAGTCACGGTGAACGTGGTCCCGCTGGTGCTCGTGTACTTGTGCCGGTTGTACGTCACAGCCATTCCCGTGAATTTTGGCACGACATGGCTGTATGCGCCGACCGTCGTGCCCGTGGGGCAGTGCACCGTTGGGCCGGTGCGGACGTCAGGCGGCAGAACGATATCCGCCGTTGCGCTCACGGATGGCAGAGAAAACGTGAGCACCCCAACTCCCAGGAGTGTGACCAGCCAGCGGCGGATTGAAATCGACGTCCTTGTCTTCCGCATTTGCAGCCCCGATCGTTCACATGATGGTCGCCCGAAAAAGTATCGTAGCACGATATCTCCCACGGCGGGCGGGTCTCGACCATTCACGATGACGGCGTGAGGCCGTGACGCCTCTGCGGAGGGTGGGCGAAAGTGCGCGCAGGGCCTGGACGTGGCGGGGCGGTGGGGGGATCTTCAGGACCAGGGTGCGGGCACGCGCACGTGCCGGTGCGGAGAACAGCCGGAACCGCAGGGACTTCGCTCGGGTCCCGCCCGGTAGGGGTGAGCCCCTTCGGCCCCGGCTGCTTGCGCAGGAGGTCGCTGCCGGGGCGCGGGCCGCGCTGGAGGGCTACGGGATGGAAGAGGGCTGAGCACCCAGCCGGCGCCGCTAGACTGACGCCGCTGAGTGCGCTCTCCCCGAAGGGGTGCGCCCGACGGAAGAGAGGTGACCTCCGCATGGGAGGTATCAAGCTGTGGCACATCGTCGTCCTGATCATCGCCTTCGTGGTGCTCTTCGGGTGGAAGAACCTGCCCAGCGCTGCCCGGAGCCTCGGTGAGTCGATGCGCGTCTTCAAGTCCGAGGTCGACCAGATGAAGGACGACAGCGCCGCCCGCAAGGACAAGGACAAGGGCGGTCCCGAAGACACCGCCCACGAGGAGTACCGCCGCCTGGACGAGGGTCGCGGGGACGACGGCGCCCCGCGCGCCTGATGGCGCGCGCCTCGCGCAAGGCCAACCCCGAGGGGCGGATGTCCCTGGGGGAGCACTTCCGTGAGCTGCGCAACCGGCTGCTGGTCTCCTCGCTGTTCGTGGCGCTCGGCGCGGTCGTGGGCTGGTACTTCTACGACCAGATCGTCGACTTCATCTCCGCGCCCGTGACCGCCGTGCGTGACGCCGAGGGCGGCCGCATCGTCACGCTCAACTTCGACAACCTCACCGGCGCCTTCGCGATGAAGATGAAGGTCGCGATCTTCGCCGGCATCCTGCTGGCCAGCCCGGTGTGGATCTGGCAGGGCTGGGGGTTCCTGCTGCCCGGCCTGACGCCCAAGGAGAAGCGGGTCGCGCTGTCCTACTTCTTCGCCGCGATCCCGCTCTTCGTCCTCGGCGCCGCCCTCGCCGGCTTCAGCTTCCCGCGCCTCTACCGGATCCTGCTGGACTTCGCCCCGGACAACTTCACCAACATCCAGAACGCCAACGACTACCTGTCCACGGCGATGTTCTTCGTCCTCGCCTTCGGCCTGGCCTTCCTGCTGCCGGTGCTGCTCGTCGCGCTCAACCAGATCGGCATCCTGCCCGCGCGCACCATGCTGCGGGGCTGGCGGATCACCCTCTTCCTCTGCCTGGTCTTCTCCGCCTTCATGACCCCCGATCCCTCCGGCTTCGCGATGATCCTGATGGCGATGCCGATCTTCGTCCTCTACTGGTGCGCGGTCGCGCTCTCCTTCGCCCTCGAGCGGCGCAAGGGCCGCCGCGCGGACCGCGCCGCCGACCTCTCGCCCGACGAGGCGACCCCGCTGCCATGAGGTATGCCGTCGCGCACGGACGGCGGTCCGGGCGCGGCGGCGCCGCCGCCCTGGGCGCCGAGGCGGTCGCCCGGCTGCGAGCCTCCGGCCACGAGGCCACCGAGATCGAGGCCGGCTCCTACCAGGAGGCCAGGGCCCGCTGCGCGGACGCCGTGGCGGACGGCGTCGACGTGTTGGCTGTCGCCGGCGGCGACGGCGTCGTGAGCCTGGCCGCGGACCTGTGCGCCGGGACCCGCACCGCCGTCGGGATCCTGCCCGCCGGCACCGGCAACGACAACGCCCGCTCGCTGGGGATCGGCGGGGGAGAGTCCGCGGTAGCGACACTCCTCGACGGTCGCCGGCGCACCCTGGACACCCTCCGCGTCGTCGAGCTCGACCGGCACGTGCTCGGCTCGGTCGACGCGGGCCTGGACGCGCGGATCGCGCACCGGGCGACGCTGCTCCCGCGCCGGCTCGGCGCCGCGACCTACACCGTCGCCACCCTCGTGGAGATCGCCCGCCTGCGCTGGACCCCGCCGCTGCACTACCGCCTCACCGTCGTCGGGCCGCAGGGAGAGACGACCGAGGAGCTCGACGCGCTCGTGGTCGTCCCCGCCAACATGCCCTACCTCGGCGGCGGCCTGCACCTCTCGCCGGGCAGCGACCCGGCAGACGGGCTGCTCGACCTCGTCGTGATCAGGCCGGTCACGCCGGCCCGGGCGCTGGCGCTGCTGCGCGCGGTCCGGGCGGGACGCCATACCTCCATGCCCGAGGTGGAGGTGCGCCCGGCGACCCGGGTGCGGATCGAGGGGCCCGCCGACGTCCTCGCCCACGGCGACGGGGAGGCGCTGGCGCCGCTGCCCCTCACCGTGGAGGTCCGCCCGTCGTCCTTGCAGGTGGTCGTACCCGCGCTGGCATAGCCTGGGCACATGTCCACCCCCGCCGAACGCTACGCCCTCTCCCGCGAGCGGTCCGCCTGGGAGGCCAGCCCGGCCGGCCGGTTCACCGCCAGCCTCGACTTCGAGCTGGACGACTTCCAGCTGCAGGCGGTCCGGGCCGTCCAGGACGGGGCCGGCGTCCTCGTCGCCGCGCCCACCGGCGCCGGCAAGACGGTCGTCGGCGAGTTCGCCGTGGCGCTGGCCCTGGAGACGGGCCGCAAGGCGTTCTACACCACGCCGATCAAGGCCCTGTCCAACCAGAAGTACCACGACCTCGTCGCCCGCCACGGCGCCTCGCAGGTGGGGCTGCTGACCGGCGACTCCTCGATCAACGGCGACGCCCCCGTGGTCGTGATGACCACCGAGGTGCTGCGCAACATGATGTACGCCGCCTCGCCCACCCTGCGCGGGCTCGGCTTCGTGGTGATGGACGAGGTGCACTACCTGGCCGACCGGTTCCGCGGGGCGGTGTGGGAGGAGGTCATCATCCACCTGCCGCAGTCGGTGCAGGTCATCTCGCTGTCGGCGACGGTGAGCAACGCCGAGGAGTTCGGCGACTGGCTGCGCTCGGTGCGCGGCGGGGAGGGGACCGAGGTCATCGTCACCGAGCACCGGCCGGTGCCGCTGTGGCAGCACATGATGGTCGGGGCGGGGCTGTACGACCTGTTCGTCACCGACTTCGGGCAGGAGGGCAGCACCAAGGTCAACCCCGAGCTGCTGCAGCGCATCTCCCAGGCGGAGCGGGCGAGCACCGGCTGGTCGCGGGAGGACGCGGGGGCGCCGCGCGGGCGCAGGGGGCAGCCGAGGGGGAGGTACCAGAGCCGCTCGCACCGCGACGACGCGGTGCCGCTGGCCGAGCGCGGAGCCCTGCCCGGCGGCGGGGCCAGCCGCTCCCAGGTCATCGACCGGCTCGACCAGCAGGGGCTGCTGCCGGCCATCACCTTCATCTTCAGCCGGGCCGGCTGCGAGCAGGCCGTCCAGCAGCTGCTCGGCCGCGGCACCCGGCTGGTGCCCGAGGAGGAGGGCCGCCGGATCCGCGACCTCGTCCAGGTGCGGGCCGCCGAGGTGGACCCGGCCGACCTGGGGGTGCTGGGCTACCACGACTTCGTCGAGGGCCTCTCCCGCGGCTTCGCAGCCCACCACGCCGGGATGCTGCCGCTCTTCCGCGAGATCGTCGAGGAGCTCTTCACCGCCGGGCGGGTCAAGGCCGTCTTCGCCACCGAGACTCTCGCCCTGGGCATCAACATGCCGGCGCGGACCGTCGTGCTGGAGCGCCTCGTGAAGTTCAACGGCGAGACGCACGCGCCGATCACCCCGGCGGAGTACACCCAGCTCACCGGCCGCGCGGGCCGCCGCGGCATCGACGTCGAGGGCCACGCGGTCGTGCTCTGGCGCAGGGGCGTGGACCCGGTGGAGGTCGCCGGGCTGGCCTCCACGCGCACCTACCCCCTGCGCAGCTCCTTCCGGCCCAGCTCCAACATGGCCGTCAACCTGGTCGCGCAGTACGGTCGCGACCGCGCCCACGAGCTGCTCCAGAGCAGCTTCGCCCAGTTCCAGGCCGACCGCTCGGTCGTCGGGCTCACCACCCGGATCCGGGAGAACAAGGTCGCCCTCGACGGCTACGCCGAGGCGATGGCCTGCGACCGCGGCGACTTCCGGGAGTACGGCCGGCTGCGCCACGAGCTGGCCACCGCCGAGAAGAAGGCCGCGAGGCGCCGGCAGTCGCAGCGCCGCGCCGACATCGGGCGGGCGCTGGAGGAGCTGTCCGTCGGCGACGTCGTCCGGCTCGACGCCGGGCGCAGGGGCACGATGTGCGTCGTGCTGCCCACGCGCGGCGGCCGCGACGCGTCCGAGCGGACCGTGCTCACCTCCAACGGCAGCCTGCAGCAGGTGGCGGTCGCCGGCTTCAAGGACGTGCCGCTCGTGCTCGGGACGCTGCGCGTGCCCGGCAACTTCAACCCGCGCAGCCCCAAGGCCCGCAAGGACCTGGCCGCGACGATGCGGAGCAAGGTGCGCGAACCGCTGCCGGGACGCAGCGGCGGCAGGGCGGGCACGGCATACCCGCAGGGGGAGGCTCGCGTGGACGAGCTGCGCGCGCAGCTCAAGGCGCACCCGTGCCACGCTTGCCCCGACCGGGAGGAGCACGCCCGGTGGTCCGAGCGCTGGTGGCAGCTGCGCAAGGAGACCGACGACCTGCAGCGGCGGGTCTCGGAGCGGACCAACACGGTGGCCAAGACCTTCGAGCGGATCTGCGACCTGCTGGTCGAGCTGGGCTACCTCACCCCGGACGGGCAGCAGGTGACCGCCGCGGGGGAGCGGCTGCGGCGGATCTACACCGAGCTGGACCTGGTGGTGGCCGAGGCGCTGCGCCGCGGGACCTGGACCCGGCTGGCGCCGGCCGACCTCGCCGCGGTCGTCTCCGCGCTGGTCCACGAGGCGCGCGGGGACGACCTGTCCGACCCGCGGATCCCGACCGTCGACGTCGAGGAGGCGCTCGGGGAGATGGGCGCGATTTGGCGCGAGGTGACGACCCGCAAGAGCGCGCACGACCTCGAGGGCGACCGCGAGCTGGACGCCGGGATCGCCTGGATGGTGCACCGCTGGGCCTCCGGGCGCGGCCTGGCGGAGGTGCTGCGCGAGGGCGGCATGTCCGCCGGCGACTTCGTGCGCCGGTGCAAGCAGGTCGTCGACCTGCTCGGCCAGGTGGCCCAGGCCGCCGACCCGCCGGTCGCGCGCGCCGCCCGCAGGGCCACCGACGCGATCATGCGCGGCGTCGTGGCGGCCGACCGCCTCGACTGAGCGGCCGGCGGCGGGTCTAGGCTGCCGCCATGCCTGAGATCGTCATCTGCTCGCCGCTGCGCACGCCGGTCGGGGGGTTCCTGGCCAGCCTTGCGTCGCTGAGCGCCGCGGACCTGGGCACCCAGCTGCTCGAGGTGCTCCTCCGGCGCACCGGCCTGCAGGACGGAGACGTCGACGACGTGGTCGTCGGCAACGCCAACCCCAGCGGCGAGATTCCCGCGCTCGGCCGGATCCTCGCGCTCAACACCGGGCTGGACTCCGCGCCCGGCATGCAGCTGGACCGGCGCTGCGGGTCGGGGCTGCAGGCGGTGCTGACCGCCGCCGCGCAGGTCGCCGGCGGCGGGGCCGACCTCGTGGTCGCCGGGGGAGCGGAGTCGATGAGCCAGGTCGAGCACTACGCGCTGCTGCGCCAGGGGGTGCGCGCCGACGTCCAGCTGGCCGACCGGCTCGGGCGCGCGCGGGCCACCGCGGGGGGCGAGCGGCACCCCATACCCGGGGGGATGATCGAGACGGCGGAGAACCTGCGGCGCGAGTACGGCATCTCGCGCGAGGCCCAGGACGAGCTCGCGGCCCGGTCGCACCGGATGGCCGCCGCCGCGCAGGCGGAGGGTCGGTATGCCGAGGAGCTGGTCCCCGTGACCGTCACCTCGCGCAAGGGGGACGTGGTCGTCGACACCGACGAGCACGTCCGGCCCGGCACGACGGTCGAGATCCTGGCCGGGCTGCGTCCGATCATGGGGCGGCAGGACCCGGAGGCGACGGTGACCGCGGGCAACGCGAGCGGGCAGAACGACGCCGCGGCGCTGTGCGTGGTCACCACCCGCGAGCACGCCGAGCGCAAGGGTCTGGAGCCGCTGGTCGCGCTGCGCTCGTGGGCGGTCGCGGGAGTAGCCCCGGAGACGATGGGGATCGGGCCGGTGCCGGCCTCGGCGAGGGCGCTGGAGCGGGCCGGCCTGACGATGGACGACCTGGACCTGATCGAGCTCAACGAGGCGTTCGCCGCGCAGGCCCTGGCCGTGCTGACCGAGTGGGGGATGAGCGACCCCTCGACGTGGGACCGGCTCAACCCCAACGGGTCCGGGATCTCGCTGGGCCACCCGGTGGGGGCGACGGGGGCGCGGATCCTCGCGACCCTCGCGCACGAGCTGCGCCGGCGCGAGGGCCGCTACGCTCTGGAGACCATGTGCATCGGCGGCGGGCAGGGCCTGGCCGCGGTCTTCGAGAGGATCGTCTGACGATGGGTCTGCGTGCCGACCAGCTGACCGACGGCGAGGACGTCGTGATGACCCTCCGCACGCACTGGAAGGCGCTCGTGCGCCCAGGCCTCGTGCTGGTGCTGCTCGTCCTGGCGGTGCTCCTCGTGTGGTGGCTCGTGCGCGACCGGTCGTGGTCCACCGTGGCCGGTGTGGTGGTGGGCGTCCTCGCGGCGGCCGCCGCGGTGCTGTGGGTGGTCGTGCCGGTGCTGCGGTGGCGCACCGAGTCCTACGTCGTCACGACGCGGCGCATCGCGCACCGGGCCGGCATCCTGACGCGGACCGGCCGGGACATCCCGCTGCACCGGGTCAACGACATCGCGCTGGAGAAGGGCGTGCTGGACCGGATGCTCGGCTGCGGGACGCTGGTGGTCTCCGACGCGACCGAGAAGGCCGGGATGGTCCTGCACGACATCCCCGGCGTCGAGCGGGTGCTCGTGGACCTGCAGGGCCTGCTCTACCGCTACGACGACGGCTCCGACGACGGGGAGTGGCCGCCCAACGAGCCCAGGCGGCACTGAGCCGGCTGCGCGCCCCGCGGCCGATCATGCCGGTCGCAGGTCCAGGGCCTTGAGGAGCCGACCGACCGGGCTGCCCAGGTCATAGCTGTCCACCAGCTGCTGCAGCGTTTCAGGGTCGGCGAGCTCGCGGGGCACGGTGAGCGGCACGTCGGGGAGCGGTGCGTCCTTGGCCACGAGCACCACCTCGGGGGCGACGTCGAGATAGTCCGACGCCGCCTCGAGGTTGGTCCGCCGCGCGCCCTTGATCGCCGGGTCGCCGGCCGCGAGGGCCTCGCGCAGACCGGCCAGCGAGCCGTAGGCGGAGATGAGCTGGGCGGCGGTCTTGTCGCCGATGCCCTTGACCCCGGGCAGGCCGTCGCTGGTGTCGCCCCGGAGCATGGACATGTCGGCGTACTGCGCGCCGGAGGAGACGCCATACCTCTCCTGCAGGTCGACCTCGCGGATGACCTCGGCGTCCCGGACGCCCGCCCGGGCGGTGTAGACGACGGTGACCCCTGCGGCGTCGTCGACGAGCTGGAACAGGTCGCGGTCACCGGTGACGACCGCAACCGGTCCGCGCCCGCGGTGGCGATGGGTGAGCGTGCCGATGACGTCGTCGGCCTCGTAGCCGTCCGAGCCCAGCACCGGGATGCCGAAGGACTCCAGCGCGCGGCGGATGATCGGCACCTGCGCCTCGAGCTCGGGGGGAGCCTCCTCCTTGTCCTGCGTGCCCGGGACGAGGCGGTGCGCCTTGTAGGACGGGATCGCGCGGACCCGGAACTCGGGCCGCCAGTCGTTGTCCCAGCAGGCCACCAGGTGGGTCGGTGTGAAGCGGGTGACGAGCGTGCCGATCATGTCCAGAAAGCCGCGCACGGCGTTGGTGGGCGTGCCGTCCGGCGCCTCGCGCAGGTCCTTGACCCCGAAGAAGGCGCGGAAGTACAGGCTCGCGCTGTCCAGGAGCAGCAGCCGCTGGGCGCCGGGGTCCACGGGTTGGCTCATGGGGCCCAAGACTAGGCCCTGCTAGCGTGACGACGTGCTGCGCGACCGGGTCCTGGACCGCCTGACGTGGGTGGGTGCGCTCGTCACGCTGGCGGGTGCGGTGGTGCTGATGTTCGGGCCGTTGTGGACGACCGCGGTGGGGGAGAACCCCCTGGAGCGCGAGCCCGGTCTCGACCTGGACGCGGTGCTGCGGCTGGCGCTGCCGACGGTGGTGGTGCTCGCCGGGTTCGCGGTGGCGCTGTGCGCGGGACGGTCGCGCGCCGGGGGTCTTTTCGCGCTCCTGGTGATGGGGTATGCGGTGCTGGCGGCTCCCGCGCCACTGCCCGCGTGGTTCCTGCCCGGGCTGGTGCTCACCGCGGCGGGGTATGCGGTCTCGCTGCGGCGGAGTCGGTCCGCCGTCCACACCCCTGCGTGAGTCGAACAGATATGCGACACGCTGTGGAGAACTCGAACAGGTGTCTTATCTCGGTGGTAGCTTGGGGGTAGTGGACGAGGCACCGAGGGGAGGTGTGGGGAGTGGGACGGATCCCGATCCTGGGCGCGGACGAGCAGGGTGGGACGCTGCGGCGGGGCGGTGGCTGGTTGCGTCAGCCCGACGGCGCGTGCCTCCGGGTGCCGATGCGGACCGTGGTGCAGGAACGCCTAGGCCGACGGGTGCGGGCCGCACAGCTCACCGGTGTGTTCGGTGGACGGCCGACCGGGAACAGCTCCGCCCGGCTGTGGGTGCCCGGCCGGCCGCGGCCGGCCTCGCGCCGGCCCGCACCCGTCGTGCCGGGCCGACGCGCGCCGGCCGAGCGTGAGCTGGACCGGCTCGACTGGTCCCGGGTCCTGGATGATCCCGACCCCCTGCAGGAGCAGTTGCGGCGCAGGACGGAGCGGCTGGAGCGCTGCGTCCTTCCGCCGGTGCCGGATGCCCTTGCCTGGATCGCCGCCGGTCGTCCGCCCCTGCATTCTCCTGCTCTTGCGTCGGCTCCGGCCCCGCCCCCCGTTCCCGAGCGACCCAGTGAGGGACGCAGCAAGGGACGCAGCGAGCGTGCCGTCGACCCGGTGGTGCAGGACCTGCGCACCGTGGGCCAGCGGCGCTCGAGCGAGGAGGCTGACCTCATCGTGGCCGTCCGGGGCCTGGTCGAGCGGGTCACAGAGCTGGAGCGTGAGCGCCGGGCCGAGCGTGGCAGGCCGCTCGGACGCGGCTCGCGGGCCTTGTCCAGGTCGGTGCGGCTGGCCGCGATCGGCGACATCGAGGTGGCCCTCGGGTTCTCGGCGTGGGAGGCGGGATACCTGGTCCGGGCAGCCACGGCCGAGGAGCCGCTGGCAGCGATGGTGGACGCGGCGCTGCGCTCCGGCGAGGTGACCTGGGCGCTGGTGCGCCTGTTCTACGAGAGGACCGCCTCCCTGGAGGACGAGCAGCGCCTGCTTGCGGCGGCCGCCCTGTTCGGGGCCGACCCGGAGCTGGCCGCTGCGGACCGGCTCGACCCCGACGGCGAGCTGCACGGGCGGGCGTGGTCGACGCCGCGCTACAAGGCCGCGCTCGAGGCCGAGGTCGTGGCGTGCAGGGGCACCGACGTGGAGGCTGAGCGAGCCGCCCGGGCACGGGCGTACGAGGCCCGCCGCATGTGGGTGCGCGTCCACGACGACGGGACGGCGACGCTGTCGATCAAGGGACCGGCGGCCTCGGTGCTCGGCGCGGGCCAGCGACTGGACCGTGGCGCGAGGGGCGTGAAGGCCGCCGGTGATCCCCGCACGCTCAGCCAGCTGCACGCCGACCTGGGTCTGGGGCTGCTCAACTTCGCCACGGTCGTCCTGGGCACGCCCCCGGACAACCAGGCCGGCCAGACCACCGACGCAGCCAGCACGACCGGCGACACGCACGGCGGGCACGACGCGACCGGCGACACGGACGGCGCGCAGGGGGTCCTCTTCGACCCCGTGCTGGCGCCGGACGACATGGAGCTGCTGGCCCGTGTGGTCAACGCACTCCCGGCAGTGGCGCTGCAGGTCGTGGTGCCGTACTCGACGGTGGCCGGCGGGTTCCCGATCTGCGCGCACTGCAGCGGACCGCTCGACGCCCCGGAACCGGACGATCCTGCACCGGGGGAGGACTCTGCCCTTGGTGGGCCGCCGGGCTGGGCGGTCTTCCCGGAGCACGACGAGAGGGACGGCGACGGTGGACCCGCTCCGCCGAGGGGCGATCCGAGCCGTCGGCAGCGCCGTCGAGGTGCGCCCCCGGGGCGGCGTGGCCGTGGCCCGGTGGGGGAGGTGCTGGGCGCGAATCCGTTCTTCGTCTCCGAGGGCCATGCCCGGGAGCTGGCGCTGATGCCGGGCACGACCCTGCACCGACTGGTGGTCGACCCGAGGGACGGTCGGCTGGTGGAGCGGACCATCCAGGGCTACCGGCCCGATGCGG